>JBCDID010000123.1:0-9007 GCA_038749355.1 Pseudomonadota bacterium
CTTGTTACAGGCAGATTTTCGCAACCGACCGGGCCATCTACGATCACCTGCAGGCCCTTGGCGGCGCAGAACGCATAGACTGCGCCCCAATAGCCCCCTGCCCGGTCATGGTCCTGGATCAGCATGGATTGGCCCTCCGGGCTCCGGTGCATCGTGGATGCACCCAACGCAGGGCCATGGCGCTCCGCCGGCGCGGAGGGTGCATCCATGATGCACCGATGAGTCCCCTGACACCCATCAGATCATCTCCGCCGCTTTGGCGGCGCGCGCCTGCTTGTCCAGCTTCTTCTGGTGCGCCGCGCGGAACTCGGGATGCAGGTTCGGCGCGCCTTCCCAGACGCCAGCCGTATCGCCTTCGCCCACATCCTCGAAGAAGGCCTTCATGGACGCCATGCGGTCCTTGTTGCCCATGGCGGCATTGACCACTTGCGCCAGCGAGCCCGCGCCTGCAGGCCCCATAAGGGGCCGGGCCGAGATCAGGTTCGTGAAGTAGAGCGAGGGGATCCCCAACTCCTTGCCCTTCTGCACGACCGGCGTCGTGCCGACCGCAAGATCAGGCTTCACCGCCTCCATGGCACTGAGATCGTCCTCCAGCGAGGCGCGGTACTGGATCTTGGTACCCTTGGCTTCCAGCCATTCGGCATCCACCGCCGAGAACCGGGTCTTGGGGCAAGCCGTACCGACATAAGGCACATCAGCCCCGGATTCGATCAGCAGACGGGCGACCAGCAGCTCCGAGCCCTCATAGCCCGAGAGCGTGATCGTCCCCTTGATGGGCATCGCCCCCAGCGCGCCCTTGATCGCGGGCAGGAAGGCGTTCTGGGCCGCGGCCACCTGGTCCTTGGCGACGTTGAAGGCATCCCCGATAGCAGACAGCCAGGCCGCGGTGCCATCATGGCCGACGGGGCCTGAGCCCATCACGGGGCGGCCAGCCGCCTCGAACTCACGGATGGCAGCCGTGTAGAAGGGATGGATGGCAGCCACCGCCCCGCTGCCGAGTGCCGCATAAAGCTCGCGCCACTCGCGGCACGGCACGACCGGCCCCGCCGCAAGCCCCATGGGCGACAGCATCTGGCCGATCATCACCGGGTCCGCCGGGAACATCTCGCCCAGCAGCGCCACGGTCGGACGGTCTTCGCGGCCGCCCTCCGGCGCAGGCACGGGCCCGGCCTCGATCTCCTGCCGGGCATAATGCAGCATCGCACCCGCCAGCACGTCCTTGGCTTCGGCATGGGTGGGAATGCCGAACCCGGGCACGTCGATGCCGATGATGCGCACGCCGTTGATCTCGGACGGGAGAAGCCGCAGCGGCACCCCGGACGCAGTCGGCACGCAGAGATTGGTCACGACGATGGCGTCATACCGCTCGGGATCAGCGAGCTCGTGAACACTGTCGCGGATATCTTCAAAGAGCTTCCCGGTAACCAAAGTCTCCGAGTTGAACGGCACATAGCCCACGGACCGCCGGGCGCCGTAGAAGTGGCTGACAAAGGTGAGCCCGTAGACGCAGCAGGCCGAGCCCGACAGGACCGTCGCCACCCGGCGCATCCTCAGCCCCACCCGCAGCGACCCGAATGCGGGGCACATCGATTGCGGCTTGTCATGGGGGCCTTGCGGATAGTCGCGCGCGTACTGGTCGAGCATCTCCGACTGGCCTGCGGCGCGGGCCGCAGCCTCCATCTGATCTGCGCCCGCATGGCAGCCCATGCCGTCCGCCGAGCCCGGCGGCAATTCCACGCCGGTAATGGCCTCGACATCGCTTGCGCGATCGTATGTCAGCTCATCTGTCACTCGGCGGCCATCCTCGCGAGGTGGGGGCAAACGGGTTCAGCTCTTGCAGCGACGGGTGCGGCAACAGGCGCGGGCGCGATGTCGTCCCGGACCTCCGGCAGCCCATCGTCCAGCTTTTCGAGTGCATCGAGATCAAGCATGCCGCGGCACCTCCCGCAGGGTGTTCAGGACGGCTGCCGCCTGCTCCCGCTGTGCGCGCAGTTCCTCGCGCAACTCTGCGGAAATGGCCGACAACTCCGTCGAGCGCTGACGAACGGCAACCGACTCCGCGATTACGTTGGTGGTGGTGTCGTCACGCGGTGTCATAGACGACCTCCAGGCTCAGCTTCGGCTTGGCGTTCTTGCCGCGCATGTCCTCGTCGGTGGCGGGCTCCAGCACGAAGCCCGCGCCGGTCTCGGACCCGTCGAACAAGCCAAGCAGCCCGTCCTGGGTTAGCGGTTCGGGATGCCCCGGCGGCGCCTCAGCCACCTGCTCGGCCAGCCCCGCGAAGAGCGGACCCCACTGGGTCGCATCCGTGCCCACGATCTGGTAGTTCGCCGACTTCTTGCGCAGGTCGTCATCCTGCGGGATCGACGCGAGCACGGGAATATCCACGGCCTTGGCAAAGGCCTGCGCCTCGCCCGAGCCGTCATCCTTGTTGATCACCAGCCCCGCGACGCCGACATTGCCGCCGAGCTTGCGGAAGTACTGGACCGCGGAGCAGACATTGTTGGCCACGTAAAGCGATTGCAGGTCGTTCGAGCCGACCACGATCACCTTCTGCGCCATGTCGCGCGCGATCGGCAGGCCGAAGCCGCCGCAGACCACGTCACCGAGGAAGTCGAGCAGCACGTAGTCGAAGTCCCAGTCGTGGAAGCCGAGCTTCTCCAGCAGTTCGAACCCGTGGATGATGCCCCGCCCGCCGCAGCCACGGCCGACTTCAGGGCCGCCAAGCTCCATGGCGAAGACGCCGTTGCGCTTGAAGCAGACGTCGCCGATCTTCACCTCTTCGCCTGCCAGCTTCTTCTTCGTCGAGGTCTCGATGATGGTCGGGCAGGCCTTGCCGCCAAACAGAAGCGAGGTCGTGTCGGATTTCGGGTCGCAACCGATCAGCAGCACGCGCTTGCCTTGCTCGGCCATCATATGGCTGAGATTGGCCAGCGTGAACGACTTGCCGATCCCGCCCTTGCCGTAGATCGCGATGATCTGGGTGTCCTTGGTGACTTCGGTCTCGAGCGGTGCATCCGGCTCGATCGCCGCCTCGGCCTTCAGCCGGGCAAAGCCGTTGTCGGTGATGATGGGGGCGTCGTTTCCGTCGGGAGGCGTCATGCGGTGCCCTTCCAGTCAAGAATCATCTTCAGGCAGGCCGGATCCGAGAAGGCGGTCCGGTAGGCGTCTTCGGCGTCGGCAGCCAGAGCTGTGTGCGTGATGAGGCCCTCCAGCGAGAGCAGCCCCTCGGCCACGGCAGAGCGGACGGCTTCCATGTCGTCGGGCTTCCACTCGGCAGCGATGCGCAGCCGGGCTTCCTTCATGAAGGCAGGCGCGAAGGCAAAGTCGATGCGGCCCGGGTAGAAGCCCGCCAGAACCAGCTCTCCGCCGGGCGCAAGCCGCGAGATCAGGCTGTCCGTCAGGCTGGCATCGCCGGACGCGTCGTAGATGGCCGCGTAGTCGCGGCGAGGATCCTCGTCAGGGTGCACGACCTCGTAGCCCAGTGCGCCGGCAGCCCGGTCGGCATCGACCTCCCAGACTGTGGCCGGACGGCCCATGGCCGCGCACATCCGGGCCAGGAGGCGTCCCAACACCCCGTGGCCGACAATCAGATCCGGGCTCGCCACATTGCCAGCCAGCGCGTGGCGTGCCGTGGCCGCGAGCGCGAGCAGCACGGCGTCGGCTCCCATCCCGTCATCAACCGGTGACACCCGCGATGCGGGGACGACCACACGTCCCGCGGCACCGCCAAAGAGCCCGCGCACGTCCTCGTAGCAATTGGCACCCGGGACGAAGACTAAGTCGCCAGGACGATGCCCTGCCTGCGCGCCGGCCTCGATCACCTGGCCGACCGACTCGTAGCCGGGGACCAGCGGATAGCCCATGCCGGGAAAGGGCGGCATCTGACCGGACCAGAGCAGTTTCTCGGTGCCAGTGGAGATGCCGGAATAGCGGATGTCTACGACGACATCATCGGGCCCGACGGGCTTGAGCGCGACGTGCTGCAAGGACAGCTCGCGAGGGGCCTGCAACACAACAGCGGTGGCTTGCATGGTGGCTCCCTCCTTTAGGTCTGTCGCCGTTCTGCGCGGCGTAGTCTTGGTTCCGATTCAAGTGTCACTCTAAGTTGACGCTAATCGATGTCAATTTAGTAATACGCTAGCCCGCGACATTCTGTCAATCTTCCCTGACAGCGGAAATGGTTCTGGTGAGGAACGGACGATCGGTCCGGTGTTCGCACACTTCACGAAAGCCCGCTTCTTCCAAGAGCGCCTGATGTTGCGCGATCGAACGCGGCTGACCTGTGGTCATGGCCATGGTGTAGAAGTTGAAATAGGCGTCACCGGCGCGTTCAGGCTTTTCGCCACCGGACATCGGCTCCGAGATAAGGATGCGGCCACGCGCCGGCAGAACGTCGCGGATGCGCCCCAGCAGCCGGCGCACCGTCGCATCATCATGATCGTAACAGACCCGGATGAGACTGATGGCGTCCACATCCTTGGGAAGGGGCGCCTCCAGGAAACTTCCGGGATGGCATCTGATTCGGCTCTCGAGTCCAAGGTCGGCAAGACGCCCGCGCGCCGAGTCGATCACCGCTGGCAAATCCATCAGCGTCAACTTCATCTGCGGATAGCGTCTAGCCACATGACTGAGGAACGTGCCGGTGCCCCCGCCGATGTCCGCAAGGTGGCGGATGCCGGACAGGTCCATGGCCTCCAGCGTCTCCTCGGCGACCAGGGCTTGTGACGTCGCCATCAGACGCGAGTAATCGGCTGCGGTCTCAAGGGGAGTGTCGCCCTCGGCGTCGCCCAGCACATAGGGCCAGAACCGCGACAGTTCCGGGTCCGTATCGCCGCGCAGCAGGGCGACCGGATCCTCCAGATCCCGGTAGAACACGCGGTGGTGCCGGATCATCTCGGACAGGCCCGGAACCCCGAGGGCGGCCGCGCCAAGCTCACCAAGCTCGAAAGTCTCGCCCCGGCGCTCCAGCAGCCCGATGGCCGTGGCCGCCTGACAGAGCTGCATCGCACGCCGTGGATCGAGGCCCAGCCGCAAAGCAATGGCATCAGCCGATTGCGGACCCGCGCGGAGGATGTTGAGAAGGTCGAGCTCGACGCACGCCTGCAAGACTTGCGAATACACAAACCCGGATACCAGGTCATAGAGCCGCGCCGACGAACGCCGGACCAGCGGACGGGTCAGCCAGAACCGGGCCGCCCAGCGCTGAAAGGCCGGAGAGGCAATCTGATCCGCTTTCCACTTGCGAAACCGCGCACCCCATCCCCTCAGCGCATCCGGGGAGCGATGCGGGATGGTGGCTTCGGACATGGCTCAGATCGTCGCAAGATGCGCGTAAGCCATGGGCGTCAGACGCTCGGCCTGTGCCCGGACGAGCGCACAAAGCGCCGCCTCCCCCGGGCAGGCCGGGATCGAGGAGATCGCACCCGCCAGGATGTCGTTCAGTTTGCGCGCTGCGCCCTCGACACCGTATTCATCCACGGCGTTCGGGCGGTCGTGCACCGCATCCTGCCCGGCGGGCTTGCCCAGCTCGACCTCATCCAGAAGCACGTCGCGCAAGTCGTCGGCTACCTGATAGGCCTGCCCGATCAGCGTGCCGAGCGCGCGCCATTCCTCCGGGTCTTCTCCGGCGGCGAGCGCGCCCATGGCCGTGGCTGCCGTGAACAATGCGCCCGTCTTCGCCCGGTGATAGGCGACAAGATCGACCTTCTCCTCATTCTCCCAGGCCTGACCTGCACAGATGCCGTAGGGCGAGCCTGTCGCCTCGCCAAGCGCGCTAACCAGGGCAAGCCCGCGATCCTGATTGCGCACGGCGCCCAACGCCAGCGCCTCGAACGCCGTGATGATCAGCGTGTCCCCGGCAAGCACGGCAAGCGATTCTCCGAAGGCAAGGTGGACGGACGGCTTGCCACGACGCAGGTCGGCATCATCGAAACAGGGCAGGTCGTCATGCACCAGGCTCGCGCAGTGAATCAGTTCGAGCGAGACGGCAGCCGCGTCCGACAGCGCTGGCGCATCATCGCCGCAAGCCCCTGCAACAGAAAGGCAAAGCAGCGGTCGCACCCGGGCGCCGCCGGGCAAAACGGAGTAGTTCAGGGCGGCTGACAACCGAGGCGGGGCTGGCCGTGCGCGGGCCCGCCGCAATGTCGCGATGACAGCTTTCTCGATTCGATCCTGCATTCGCATGGCCACCTCCCAATCGTCACTTTTGACTTACGTCCAAAAATGTCATTTAGTTTGGACATACCTCACTGCAGGTGTCAACCTGGACTGACATAGAGGAGCTTGCACATGCTGCAGACTGTATCGCGGCAGCGTGTCATCGTGATCGGCGCGGGGATCGGGGGACTCGCTGCCGCCGTGCGCCTTGCGGATGCCGGGATGGATGTCGAAGTGCTGGAGCTTGGCAGCAAGCCCGGGGGGAAACTGCGGACCTTCCCAAGCCCTGCTGGGCCTGTGGATGCAGGGCCCACCGTCTTCACCATGCGCCCGGTCTTTGAAGAGCTCTTCGCGTCAGTTGGCGAGCGGCTGGAGGATCATCTCGAGCTGATTGAAGAGCCGCTCCTGGCCCGCCATTGGTGGCCGGACGGCAGCACTCTGGATCTGCACGCCGACCCGGAGGCCAGCGCCGAGGCGATCCGCGAATTCTCCGGTCCTCGAAGCGCGGATCAGTTCCGCAGGTTCTGCGCCCGCGCCCGGCGGCTGTTCGAAGCCTTCGATGGCCCGATCATGCGTGCGCCGCGCCCGAATCTGGGACAAGTGATCGGCAAGTGCCTGGCCGATTCCCAACTGATGCGGGACATGACGCCTCCCAAGACACTGTGGCGATCGCTGGCCGGTCAGTTCTCGGACCCGAGGCTGGCGCAACTCTTCGCACGCTACGCGACCTATGTTGGCGGATCGCCATTCAGAAGCCCGGACATTCTGTCTCTGATCTGGCATGCGGAAGCCTCAGGGGTCTGGCGCATCCGGGGCGGCATGGTGAAGCTTGCTCGTGCGCTCGAACACCTGGCCATCGCCCGCGGGGCGCGGTTCAGTTACGATACCGAGGTCAGCGCGATCCTGCCTGGCACGCCCATGCGGGTCCGACTGCTGAGCGGGGTTGAGCGGACCGCGGACGCCGTCATGTTCAATGGCGATCCGGTAGCATTGGCCTCCGGTCGGCTGGGCCCTGCGGCGCGGGATGCCGTGAAGGCGCGAGCTGTCAAACCCCGGGCGCTGTCAGCTTACGTCTGGACCTTCGCAGCCGAACCGCGTGGCGTGGATCTGACCCACCACAATGTCTTCTTCAACACCCACTACCGGCGCGAGTTCGCAGCCATCGAAGAGGGCCGAATGCCGGAGGACGCCGCCCTCTATGTCTGTGCCCAGGATCGCGGCGTGGACGTGGACCCCGAAGGACTGGAGCGCTTCGAGATCATTCTGAACGGGCCCGCGGTCCGCCAGGGTGAGCCTCTCATGGACGTGGAGGAGGAGTACGAGAAATGCATGACGGTAACCTTCGACACTCTGGCGCGGAGGGGGCTGACTTTCTCGCCGATCCCGGGACCACGAGCCCTGACGACCCCGCGCCAGTTCGCAACCCGGTTTCCCGGATCGGAAGGTTCGCTGTACGGGCAGAGCCCGCATGGGATGATGGCGACCTTCCGTCGTCCGACAGTGCGCTCGGCGGTGCCGGGCCTCTATCTTGCGGGCGGGGGCGTGCATCCGGGGGCAGGTCTGCCCATGGCGATGTCCTCAGGCCGGCACGCGGCCGAGGCGATACTGAGGGACCATGTTTCAATCTCGACGTCCCGGCATACGGATACGCGTGGTGGTATGTGGACGGCCTCTCGGACTGCGGCACCTACGGTGTCTCGGTCATCGCCTTCATAGGATCGGTCTTCTCTCCTTGGTATCGGTGGGGCGGGCGACGTCGTCCGCACAATCACGTCTGCATCAATGTGGCTTTGTACGGGCCTGGCGGGCGGTTCACCATGACCGAGCGCGGGGAAGGCGCTCTCTACCAAACAGCCGATCGATTTCAGGTCGGCCCCTCATCCCTGGAATGGCGCGGTGGAGAACTGGTCATCGACGTGGACGAGTGGTCCAATCCGATTGTCAGCCATCTGAAGGGCCAGATCCGGGTGAAGCCCGCCGGGATCACGGCGGTCGAGATGCCGCTGAAACCGGATGGGACCCATGTCTGGCGGCCCTTCGCACCGACCGCGCGGATCGAGGTCGATCTCGGCCGCGACCGATGGACCTGGAACGGGCATGGCTATTTTGACGCGAACTTTGGCACGCGCGCGCTGGAGGATGATTTCTCCTACTGGACATGGGGCCGCTTCCCCGTGCCGGGCGGGACCATGGCCTTCTATGATGCGGACAGGCGGGACGGCACCACGCTGGCGCGCACGCTGATGTTCACGGATGACGGGCGCGCCGAGATGGTCGAAAGCCCGCCGCCCAAGACCCGGTTCAACCGCAATCTCTGGTTGGTCAAACGTGAGACAAGAGCCGATCCCGGCTATCGGCCTCGCGAGGTCACACCAATGCTGCACGCACCCTTCTATTCTCGGGCAGCGGTGCGCACGACGATCGAGGGGCAGGAGACCGTGGGCGTGCACGAGGCACTGGACCTGAACCGTTTCGCCTCGCCACTCCTGAAACCGATGCTGGCGGTCAGAGTGCCCAGGATTCCAGACTGGGCGGCATCGGGGCGCAAACCCTCCAGCGACTAGACTGTTTCACGTGAAACAATCTAGTACACTGAGAGTGTATATGGATTACTGGAACGTGAGCCGGGGCGCCAGACCCCGGCACCTATCGCCGAACGCGCCACCTCGTCCAAAGCCTCTTCGGCCCATCAGGACCGAAGCTTCTTTAGGTCAGGACAGGTCGCGACCGGCCACCCGGGCAAACCCTTCAGAGCCCGTCACACCCGCCGAGCTGCTGCTTGTAGGACCCGAGAACGCGGGATGATCCGGCCAGAGAAAAGCTCTGGATTACCTGCCCGCCCAGCAGAAC
>JBCDID010000124.1:0-8988 GCA_038749355.1 Pseudomonadota bacterium
ACGAGGTCTACCCGGGTGACGTCTTCGTCCTGCAAACGCCGTCAGGTGGCGGATATGGTGGAACGTAAGGTGGGGTCGAACCCCGCCCTACTTCTGGGGCAAGGGCGGTTCATCGAAGACGAGATCCGGCCCGGGATGCTGCACATGGCCGTCCTGCGCTCGCCTGTAGCACACGGGGTGATCACGGAGCTCGACGTCTCGGACGCTGCGGCGATGCCGGGCGTCCATGCCGTGCTGACTGCAGACACACTCGCGGCGGAGGGTATCGGCCCCATCGGTCTGCGCGCGCCCTTGGCCGACCCAGAAGCTGGCATCTTCAATGAGCCCCGCCGTGCCGTGCTGGCCGAGAGCAAGGTCGCCTATGTCGGTCATCCGGTCGCCGCAGTCGTGGCCGAGACCGCCGCACAGGCGCAGGATGCTGTGGAGGCCATCACCCTCGACATTGACGCGCTTCCTGCGATCACCGATCCGCGTGAGGCTGAGGGCGGGACTGAGATCTGGCCCGAGGTTCCCGCCAACACGGCCTTTCGCTGGCAGAAGGGCAATGGGGAAGAGACGGACCGGCTCATCGCCGAGGCCGCCCATGTCATCGAAGCCGAAGTGGTCCACCCGCGCATCGCCATCGCCCCGGTTGAGACGCGCGGTGCCCTGGCTGAGTACTCGGACGGCCACTACACGCTTACTACGCCAAGCCAGGGCGGGACGTCGCTTCGCGCCGCGCTTGCGAACACCCTGGGCATCGATCCATCTGCTCTGCGCGTTCTGACCCACCACGTGGGCGGCAGCTTCGCCGTGAAGATCTGGCCCTATCCTGAGCATGTACTGGTGCTTCTGGCGGCGCGGCTGACTGGTCGGCCTGTGCGCTGGATCTCCTCGCGTTCGGAGGCGTTCCTGTCGGACGTGCCGGGCCGCGCGCGGGTGGACCGCGGCACGCTGGCATTGGATGCGGAGGGGCGCATGCTCGCCTTCCGGATCGAGGCGGACGCGGATCTGGGCGCCTTCCTGAACCCGGCAGCGCCCTCCATCGTGACCACGGGGGCGGTGCGTCCGTTCGGGCAGGTCTACGACATTCCGGGACAGCACTACCGGGTGGCCGCGCGGCTGACGACGGCGCCGCCAACGGATGCCTATCGCGGCGCGGGCAAGCCCGAGTCGACGTTGACTTTGGAGCGGCTGATCGACCTCGCTGCTGGCGAGCTGGGGCTAGACAAAGCCGAGATCCGGCGGCGCAACCTCATCACGCCTGCCCGCCTTCCGGTGGCTACACCCATGGGTGAGACGATGGATTCCGGCGACTTCCCGGCGATGCTGGATGCGGCTCTTGCTGCGGCAGATTGGGTCGGGACCACTGAGCGCAAACAGGTGGCGCGTGCGCAGGGGCTCAGGCGTGGCGCTTCCGTGGGGTTTCAGCTTCATGCAACGGGGGGCGCTGTGTCCGAGGTCTCCTCGGTCCGCGCGCTCACGGATGGCACGGTGGAGGTCTGGTCCGGTAGCCAGGACTCTGGGCAGAGCCATCAGGAGACATTGGCGAAGATCACGGCGGAGGCGCTGGACCTCGACCCGGGCCGGATCCGTGTCCGGCAGGGGGACACGGGTCAAGAAGGGATTGCGGGAGCAACGGGCGGGTCCAACCTGCTGCCAGTGACGGCCCCGACCGTGCACCGGGCGGCCAAGGCAATGCTGGATCGGGCGCGGGAAGCGGCCTCGAACCTGCTGGAGGCGGCGGAGGCCGATCTCGACTATGGCGGCGGGACGTTCCGGATCATCGGGACAGACCGGACCGTCAGCCTTGCCATGGTGGCAGCCGATATGGAGGCCCGCGACGACGACTGCATGGCACAGCTCGCCTTCGAGGGCGATCACACGACCTGGCCCAATGGCGCGTCGATCTGCGAGGTTGAACTGGACCCCGAGACCGGGCATGTGCGCGTGGACCGGCTGGTGACCGTGAACGATCTTGGCCGGATCATCCTTGAGCACGCAGCGCATGGGCAGATTCTCGGCGGCATCGCGCAAGGTGTGGGCGAGGCGCTGATGGAGGGGTTCGTGTTCGACTTGAGCGGCCAGCCAGTGACGGGTTCGTTCATGGACTACGGCATTCCTCGGGCGGATGATTTGCCCTTCGTGGACGTGCATTGGCGCCAGACGGAGAGCCCGACAAACCTGCTCGGCACCAAGGGGGTGGGGGAACTGGCTTCGATCGGCATTCCCGGGCTGGTGGTGAACGCGGTCATGGATGCTCTGTCGGAGGTCGGCGTGCACCACCTGCAACGCCCGCTCACGCCCGTGAAGATATGGTCGGCCCTTGCGGGCTCCGGTGCATCACGCGGTTGCTGACGCGAACCGCTTTGGATGCACTCTACGCGCAACACCTCCGCAAGTACCGCGTAGGGTGTCATCCAAAGTGTGCTTGCACACGTGATGCACCCTTGTCTCAGGCATTGCGCACTTTCTGGCGGTGGATGCTGTAAAGACCCGCGAGCGCGATGATCGCGGCGCCCACAAGTGCGACCCAGCTTGGCACCTCGCCGAAGACGACATAGCCCAGCATCAACGCCCAAAGGAGGTTGGTGTAGCGAAAGGGGGCGACGGCTCCGATTTCGCCGATACGCATGGTCTGAATGCCGGCGTGATAGCCGACCAGCAGGAAGCATGCGGCGCCGGTGAGAGCGTAGAGGTGTGCTGGTTCCGCGATGGGTTGCCAGCCGAGCCAAAGCGTGATCACCCCTGCGAAAGACGTGATGGAGATGGCGGTGGCGAGCGTGACCAGCAGGCTCGGCACGGCGGGGCTCAAGTTTCGGGTGACGATGTCGCGCATTACGATGAAGAACACCGCGCCCACGGCGGCGAAGGCGTAGACGTTCAGCCCTTCCGTGCCCGGGCCGACGATCAGGATCATGCCGAAGAACCCGATGCTGATGGCCGTCCAGCGCCGCCAGCCCACGGGTTCGCCGAGGAAGAGTGCGGCAGCCAGTGTGACGGCGAGCGGCGTGACCTGGATGATCGCGGTCGCGTTCGCCAGCGCCATGTTGAAGAGGGCGGTGAGGAAGAGCGAGGTCGCGCCGATCTCGGCCACCATGCGCCAGCCGACCATGCGGGCGTCACGACCGCGGGGACGGCGGCGGAGCGCCCCCGAACCGAGCGCCAGCAGGAACACGAGCGAACTCGCCACAAGCCCGCGGATCAGGATCGCCTGGAAGAGCGGCACCCCTTCGGACGCGAACTTCATCATCGCGTCGTTGATGACGAACCCTGCCATGGACGCGCACATCCATAGCGCGCCCCGGCCGTTCGCAGTCAGGGCCATAAAGGCGTCACTGCGGATCGCAGACGGTGGGGCGCATGCCCGCGGCCTCGACGATGGCACCGGCCTCCAGCATGACGTCCTCGCGATACCGGTTGCCGACGATCTGGACGCCCACGGGTGCCGTGCCGGAAGCGCCTGTCGTGACGGTCAGGCCGGGCAGGCCCATGAAGGGCAGGCCGATCTGGATGATCTGTGCCTCGAAGCAGCGCCGGAACGCGTCGTCCGATTGCACGTCCAACTGGTCCGGGAAGGGCAGTTCGCCTGAGACCGGGCAGAGCAGCACCGGGTAGTGCGTCAGGAAGCCCTGCCATTCCCTCAGCAGACCGAGACGGCGCTGCAAAGCATCCAGCAGGTCGTTGATGTCGGGCGCGGGCTCGACGACTTCGCAGAGCATCCGGTAGACGTGGTTCGCATCCGGGTCGTCCTCCTCGACGACCATCTTGCCGCCGGTGCGGCGCATCTCGGCCATCCAAAGCAGGATGTCTAGGCGCGCAGCCTCGCGAATGGGCGGCATGTCGGTCTCGGTGATCTCCCACCCGGCGGCCTCAAGCGCCCGGGCTGCCTCGCGCAAAGCCGTCTCGATTGCCGGATCGGTGGCGAGCCCTTCTGGGTTCACGCAAAGCGCCGCACGCTTCGGCACGGGGCCAAGCTCCAAGGGCACCGGCACGTGCCAGCAGTCGCGGGGGTCGGGGGCCGCCATGGCCTCGAGCCCCAGCCGGACGTCCTCGATTGACCGCGCCAGTGGCCCCGAGACTGCCATGATCTGCGCGCCGATCAGGCGGTCGGGGCTGGAGAAGTTGATCGCCGGAATCCGGCCGAGCGTGGGCCGGAGCCCATGGATGCCGCAGGCATAGGCCGGATAGCGGATGGACCCCGCGATATCGGTGCCATGTCCGATCGCGCCGATGCCAGCGGCTGTCGCGGACCCCGCACCACCCGAGGACCCGCCCGGGGTCAGGGTCTTGTCGCGCGGGTTCAGCGTGTGCCCGTGCAGCGAGTTCCGGCAGAACCAGCGCAGCGAGAAGGCAGGCGTGTTGGTCCGTCCGATTATCACGGCACCAGATCGGCGCAGGTTCGAGACGACCGGGCTGTCCTCGTTGGCGATCAGGTCGCGCTGGATCCGCACGCCGTTGGTGTTGGCATGGCCCTTCTGGTCGACATTGACCTTGATCGTGACGGGGACACCCGCGAGCGGTCCGAGCGCCTGACCGGCAGCACGTGCGGCATCAACGGCATCGGCGGCGGCGAGCGCCTCCTCCGGCATCTCGGCTACGACTGCGTTGATGGCTGGGTTCACGTCCGCCAGGCGGCGCAGAGCGGCCTCCGTCACTTCACGCGCCAGGAACCGGCCTGACTGCACCCCGGCGGCGATCTCCGCCGCTGATAAACTCCAAAGCTCGGTCATGGCCTGCCTCCCCCTTTTGGGATGACCCTATGCCGAGAAGGCAGGCCCGGCCAGCGGCAAATCAGCTGATATGCGCGCCGGTGGTCTCGACGAAGACGGCATAGAGCGACTGGCTGGCGGTCATGAACAGCCGGTTGCGCTTGGTCCCGCCGAAGCAGACATTCGAGCAGATCTCCGGCAGGCGGATCTGGCCGATGCGGTCGCCATTGGGCGCGAAGACGAAGACGCCATCGTAACCGTCCCCGACCCAGCCCGCCGAGGACCAGATGTTGCCGTCCTCATCCGCGCGGATCCCATCAGCGAAGCCGGTCTTGCCATCGAAGGTCATCGAGGCGAACTGGCGTTCGTTCTTGATGGTCTCGCCGTCGATGTCGAAGGCCCAGATCTGGCTGGTGGCGTCCGAGTAGTGCGAGACGCCGGTGTCGGCCACGTAAAGGGTCTTGTAGTCGTGGCTGAAGCAGAGCCCGTTCGGCTTGTAGGGCGCATCGGTCAGCTTGGTGATCGCGCCTGACTTGCCGTCGATCCGGTAGACGGCCTCCTTGCGGATGGGCTGGGGCGAGCCGGTGTTCAGACGGTTGCCCTCATAGTTCATCAGCCCGCCATAGCCCGGGTCCGTGAACCAGATCGAGCCATCGTCGGGGTGCACAATCGCGTCGTTGGGGGCGTTGAATCCTTCGCCCTCGAACTCTTCGGCCAGTACCGTGACTGTGCCGTCGTATTCGTAGCGGATGACCTTGCGGGGCCCGTGCTGGCAGGAGATCTGCCGCCCGCTATAGTCAAACGTATTCCCGTTCGAGTTGCCCGAAGGATAGCGGAAGCGGCGGGTGACGACGCCCTCTTCCTCGGTCCAGCGCAGCTGTTCATCGGCCGGGATGTCGGACCAGAGCAGGTAGCGCCCGACCCCGTTCCATGCCGGGCCCTCGGCCCACATGGTCCCGGTATAGAGCCGTTGGATCGGCGTGTTGCCCAGCTTCGCCTTGAAGCGTGGATCGTGCGAGATGATGTCGGGGTCGGGATAGCGCACGGGCCCCGCGCCCGGACCGAAATTGCGGGCAAAGGCCTCGGGCGCCATCGCGGTCATGCCCGCGATGCTGGCGGCAGCTGCGAGGAACCCGCGCCGGCCCGGGTTCTGGGCAGTGTCGGTATCGTTTTCGGGGATATCAATGGAAGTCGGCATGCTGTCCTCCCTTGACTTGTCGCCTGTGGACCAGGCGTTGCTTCAATAGGAGGAGGTTAACAGCGTGGTCGAATGCAACCAATGCGCATGTATGATTTTTGTCCCGCCCGCATAACGAGAGTTTCGCAGTTCTCGGAACAAGGGTGCATCACGTCACGCAGGCGTGACTTTGGATGCACCCTACGCGGTGCGCTAACGGCTAGCGCCGCGTAGGGTGTCATCCAAAGCGTGCTCGCACGCGTGATGCACCCGTGATGTGCTTGATCAGATATCCAGCGTGTTGTCGCGTTCCCACTGGGTCAGGTGACGGGTGTACTCGTTCCACTCCGCATGTTTGAGCTTCAGGAAGGCAGGTGCTGCCGCGCCGAGCGCACCCGTGAGCACCTTGTTCTTCTCCAACTCGCGCAGGGCGTCCAGCAGGTTCAGCGGAAGCTTCTTGGCTCCGCGTACCTTGTGACCCTCGGCATACATGTCGATGTCGAGCCGCTTGCCGGGGTCGAGCTCGTTCTCCATTCCATCCATACCGGCGGCAAGCACGGCGGCCGGGTAGAGGTATGGGTTCGCGGCACCGTCGGCCAGTCGCAGTTCGAACCGCCCGGCATCCGGGATCCGGATCATGTGCGTGCGGTTATTGCCGCCATAGGTCAGCGTGTTCGGCGACCAGGTGGCACCGGAGGTCGTACGCGGCGCGTTGATCCGCTTATAGCTGTTCACGGTAGGGTTCGAGATGGCCGTCAGCGCGGTCCCGTGCTTCATCAGCCCGCCCATGAAGTTGTAGCCAAGCGCGGAGACGCCCAGTTCACCCTTCTTGTCGGAGAACAGGTTCTTCTTACCGCTCGCGTTCCAGACCGAGACGTGGGCGTGGCAGCCATTGCCGGTCAAGTGGGCGAAAGGCTTGGGCATGAAGGTTGCGCGGAGACCGTGCTTCTCGGCGATCGACTTGACCATGTACTTGAAGAAGGCATGGCGGTCTGCGGTCACCAGCGCGTCGGCATAATCCCAGTTCATTTCGAACTGGCCGTTCGCGTCCTCGTGGTCGTTCTGATACGGCCCCCAGCCGAGCGCCTGCATGGCGTCGCAGATCTCCGAGATGATGTCATAGCGGCGCATCAGGGCCTGCACATCGTAGCAGGGCTTGGCCTGGATATCGCGCTCGTCGGCGATGTCGGTGCCATCGGGATTGACGATGTGGTACTCGCACTCGACCCCGTGCTTCATGTGCCAGCCCTTGGCGGAGGCCGCCTTGAGCACGCGCTTGAGGGTGTTGCGCGGGGTCTGGTCGAGCTCCATGCCCTCGCACCAGACATCCGATGCAAGCCAGCCGACCTCGGGTTTCCAGGGCAGTTGAATCAGGCTCTCGGGATCGGGAATGGCGAAGATGTCCGGCTCGGCAGGGGTCGAGTCGAGCCAGGCTGCGAACCCGCCGAAACCAGCCCCCTCCTTGGACATGTCCTTGATGGCCGATGCCGGGACGAGCTTGGCGCGCATGACGCCAAAGAGATCCGTGAACGAGATCAGAAAATACTGGATGCCGCGGGCTTTCGCCTCTTTTGCCAAATCGATTGCCATGTCCCTCTCCTGCAAGTGCTTGGTTGGCCGAGAGTGGACTGGCATTCGACGAGGGCGTCAAGCCCCGGATGGCGCATGTGCGAGGGTTTTCGCCGTTGGCTCAGTAGCGCACGCCGCGATACATGCGATGGATCATTCCGCCCGATGGCGGGGGATCCTCCGTTGGCGGCTCGGGCTGAGGTTCAACCGGCGCGAAGGGCGTCTCGGCCAGAGCTTTCTTGAGCGGCTTGAGGAAGAGGTTCACGCCGACCTTGGCCTTCTTGAATTGGGCGCGTTCCATGGGTTCGGTGACGAGGATCAGGATGCCGTCATCCAACCGCCGTGCGTAGAGCGCGTGCGACTCGTATTCGAGGAACAACTGGTCAAATGAATCATGCTCGGTCTCAAGTTGCTCGGTCGCGTCGAACATCAGGTTCACGCGCTCGGCAATCGAATCCGTATCAAGCAACTCGTACCGCGGCGGAAGGTTGCGGTGGATCTGGCTGCCATGGGTGGCCATGCACCCGATGATCCCGGCATTGTGCGCCGTAAGCTTCTCAAGAACTGTTTGAACCGACACTACGTAGACCCTCTGCTTTGCGCCGCGGCTTGCGCTTGATGATGATGACGCGGGCCGAACTCAGCAGCAGGCACGCAACTTCGAAGTCCGGGCTCTCGAATATCGCCATGGGGCAGATGTCGTCTTCGCCCAGATCCTCTCCCAACTGATCCGCGATGTCCGTGATGTTGCCGAAGACCGGGCCGAGCATGCTGCTCCACGCGCCGCCCGACTGGATCTCGTCACCGTCGAGGGTCAGCAGCGCATAGCCAATCACCGAATTGTCCTGCTGGATGCGCGCCAGCTCGACCGTCTCGGCGGAAGTAAGGTAGCGGCTCGACGCGCGCGGGATCTCGGACAACATGAGTTCACCCCCTGAAATACGTTGGCCTTTGGTGGCCGTTCAGGCTGCGCCTGATTCCGTTGCGTCAAATCTGAGCAGGGAATGTGGCGACGGTCGGGCGGAATTGTTCAATAATGCGACGAGCTTACACGCTCCGGATGAATCGTGCAGCCAGAGCGGGCTGCTCTCTATCAGGGATTGAATCGCCGGTAGAAGTTACCTGCCGGGAATCCAACTCGTGCCGGCCAGCGGTACGCCTGCCATGGCTGCCGCCTCGACGGTCAGGGCGGCCAGATCTTCGGGCTCCAGATTGCGCACATGGGACTTGCCGTTGGCGCGGGCCAGCGTCTGCAACTCCATCGTCATGACCGCCAGATAGTTCGCGAGCCGCCGTCCGGCCATGACCGGGTCCAGGCGGGTGGCGAGGTGCGGCTCCTGCGTGGTGATGCCCGCCGGGTCCTGGCCCTCATGCCAATCATCATAGGCGCCTGCGGTGGTCCCGAGCTTGGCGTACTCTTCCTCGTAAGCCGGGTCCTGATCGCCGAGCGCGATCAGCGCCGCAGTCCCGATCGAGACCGCATCCGCGCCCATGGCCAATGCCTTGGCCACGTCCGCACCAGAGCGAATACCGCCCGAGACCACCAGTTGG
>JBCDID010000125.1:0-8961 GCA_038749355.1 Pseudomonadota bacterium
CTGCTGGCATCTGCTGCAATCGGGGCCTCCGCCCAGGCCGAAACCTTCAAGTGGGGCTTCCAGGGCGATGTCCAGACCATGGACCCGCACGGGCTCGTCGAGACCATGACGCTGGGCTTCCAGCGCAACATCTACGAGGGTCTCGTCATCCGGAACGACAAGATGGAGACCGTGGGCGCGCTGGCCGAAAGCTGGGAGAACACCTCGCCCAAGGTCTGGCGCTTCAAGATCCGCCAGGGCGTGAAGTTCCACAACGGCAATGACCTGACCGCGTGGATGTCGCCTTCTCGGTAGATCGCCTGCGCACCGAGGGCTCGGATATGAAGGTCGTCGCGGGTCTCATCGAGAAGACCGAGGTGATCGACGATTACACGATCGATTTCCACACGCCGAACCCCGACCCGATCCTCGTGAACCAGCTTGAGATCTTCTACATCATGGACAAGGAGTGGGCCGAGGCCAATGGCGCGCTCGAGGCCACGAACGTCAAGGGCGGGGACGAGGGCAACTTCGCCAACCTCAACGCCAATGGCACCGGGCCCTTCATGTTGAAGGAGCGCCAGTCCGGCGTGAAGACCGTGCTAGAGGCCAACCCGAACTATTGGGGCTCCATGCCCGGCAACATCAGCGAGGCCGTCTTCACCCCGATCAGCCAGGATGCGACCCGCGTGGCCGCCCTGATCTCGGGCGATGTGGACATGGTCTACCCGGTGCCCGTGCAGGACTGGGAGCGTCTTGACGGTGCCGAAGGCGTGAAGCCGCTGGCAGGGCCCGAGGCGCGCACGATCTTCCTCGGCTTCGACCAGGACCGCGAGGAACTGCTCTACTCGAACATCAAGGGCAATAACCCGTTCAAGGATCAGCGCGTGCGCCAGGCCTTCATGCAGGCCATCAACATCGACGCCATCAAGGCGAAGGTGATGCGCACGGCCTCGCAGCCCACGGGTCTGATGGTCGCGCCCGCGGTGAATGGGTTCAACGAGGACCTGAACAACTCCCGCATGGCCTACGACGTCGAAGGCGCCAAGGCGTTGATGGCAGAAGCCGGCTATCCGGACGGGTTCGAAGTGACCATGGACTGCCCGAACGACCGCTATGTGAACGACGAGAAGATCTGCCAGGCGGCGGCGTCCATGCTGGCACGGATCGGCGTGAAGGTGGACCTGCTGGCCCAGACCAAGTCGAAGTATTTCGGCAAGGTGCTGGCGCAGAACAACTACGACACCTCGTTCTTCCTGCTCGGCTGGACACCGTCGACTTTTGACGCGCACAACCCGCTCTCGGCTCTGATGTCCTGCCGGGTCGACGGTATGGGGGCGTTCAACCTCGGCGGCTACTGCAATGAGCGTGTCACGGAACTGACCAAGATGATCCAGGGCGAGACCGACCAGGGCAAGCGTCAGGACATGATCGACGAGGCCTTCAAGATCCACCAGGACGAGGTGGGTCACATCCCGCTCCACCAGCAGCCGCTGAGCTGGGGTATCAGCGAGAAAGTCTCCGTCGTGCAGCGCCCGGACAACGTGCTGGACCTGCGCTATGTGACGGTCAACAAGTGACCTGACAACAGGGTGCATCATGGCGTGCAGGCACGCCGTTGGATGCACCCTTGATTCCCTCGGGGGCTCCATGATCGGTTTCATCACCATGTGGCTGGTACAGTCCGTGATCGTCATGCTGACGGTGGCGCTGATCGCCTTCGCGCTGTTCCGCTTCGTGGGCGACCCGATCAACAACATGGTCGGACAGGACACCACGCTGGAGGAGCGCGCTGAGTTGCGCGAGCGCCTCGGCCTCAACGACCCGTTCGCCATCCAGTTTGCCCGTTTCGCGGCCAATGCGGCCCGGGGTGAGTTCGGGTTCTCCTACCAGCACCGCCGCCCGGTCTCGGAACTGATCGGCGAGCGCCTGCCCGCGACCCTCGAACTCGCGCTAGTCTCCGCCATCATGGCCATCGCCATAGGCATCCCCATGGGGGTCTACACGGCGCTCAAACGATACGGGGTCCTGTCGCGCGCCTTCATGACGCTTTCGCTGATCGGGATCTCGCTGCCCACCTTCCTGATCGGTATCCTCCTGATCCTGTTCTTCGGCGTGATCCTGCGCTGGCTGCCCACCTTCGGGCGCGGAGAGGTGCTCGAGCTTGGCTGGTGGACCACGGGGCTTGCCACCGGCTCGGGGCTGCGTTCCCTGATCATGCCCGCCATCACGCTCGCACTCTTCCAGATGACGCTGATCATGCGCCTCGTCCGCGCCGAGATGCTGGAGGTCCTGCGCACCGACTTCGTCAAGTTCGGTCGCGCCCGCGGCCTGCCCGACCGGCACGTCCACTTCAAGATCGCGCTGAAGAACACACTGGTGCCCGTCATCACCATCACCGGGCTGCAACTCGGCTCGATCATCGCCTTCGCCATCATCACCGAGAGCGTCTTCCAGTGGCCCGGCATGGGTCTGATGTTCATCCAGGCAGTGGGCGAGGTCGACATCCCCGTCATGGCGGCCTATCTCGTGCTCATCGCCTTCCTCTTCGTGATTATCAACCTCGTGGTCGACATGCTCTATTTCGTGGTGGACCCGCGCCTGCGCGTCGACCGGGCGGGAGGGCACTGAGATGGCCGATACCACCGGACCCGGACCCACTTCGCGCCTGCGTGCCTTCTTCGCCGGAGACATCTGGTTCTCATTCACCCGATCGCCAATGGTCGTGGTGTCGGCGGTCTTCCTGATCGTCGCGGTGCTGGCGGCCACCTTCGCGCCCCTCGTGGCGCCCTACGACCCGTTCGACCTCGCCAGCATCGACCTCCTGGACGCTGAGACCCCGCCTATGGAGGAGAGCTTCGCCGGCAACACCTTCTGGCTCGGTACGGACGACCAAGGCCGGGACATCCTGTCGACCATCATCTACGGCGCGCGGATCTCGCTGATCGTGGGCGTGGCCTCAGTGCTGTTCAGCCTTATCTTGGGCGTAGGGCTCGGGTTGATCTCGGGCTATGTCGGTGGGCGCGTGGACGCTTTCATCATGCGGGTCGCGGACATTCAGCTCTCGTTCCCGTCCATTCTGATCGCGTTGCTGATCGACGGGGTGGCTCGCGGGGTGATGCCGCGCGAACTCCATACGGAACTGGCGCTCTACGTGCTCGTCTTCGCCATCGGCGTGTCCGGCTGGGTGCAGTATGCGCGGACGGTGCGCGGCTCGACACTGGTTGAGCGAGAGAAGGAATACGTCCAGGCCGCCCGCGTGATCGGCATGGGACCGGGGCTGATCCTCAGGCGCCACGTGCTGCCCAACGTCATGGGCCCGGTGCTGGTGATCGCGACGATCCATCTGGCCATCGCGATCATCACGGAGGCCACGCTCAGTTTCCTCGGCGTGGGCGTCCCACCGACCACCCCGTCGCTCGGCACCCTGATCCGCATCGGCAACGACTACCTGTTCTCGGGCTCGTGGTGGATCACGATCTTCCCGGGCATCGCGCTGGTGCTGCTGGTGCTGGCCATCAACCTTCTGGGCGACTGGCTGCGCGACGCCCTGAACCCGAAGCTGCGGTGATGGGTATGGTGTTGAAGTTCTCTTTCCCCCGCAGCGGCCGCGCCCGACCCTCCCCCCGGGAGGAGGGCGCATTGAAGCGTTGCTCGCATCACGCACAACGCCAATGCCTGAACGAACAGCGCACTGAACTGATGTTTCACCACGCCCTCCCAGGGTGTGGCGCGCCCTTGTCAGGAGACCGAGTATGAGCCTCCTCGACATCCGCGGCCTTCAGGTCGAGTTCCCCTCCCGCCGGGGGCACGTGCACGCGGTGAAGGACCTGACCATCACGGTCGAGCCCGGAGAGATCCTCGGCGTGGTCGGCGAATCCGGCGCGGGCAAGTCCACCATCGGCAACGCGATCATCGGGCTGCTGGAGCCGCCGGGCCGCGTCTCGGGCGGCGAGATCGACCTTGCGGGGGACCGCATCGACGACCTGCCGGACGCTTTGAAACGCGCGCTGAGAGGCCGCAAGATCGGCATGATCTTTCAAGATCCACTGACCTCGCTGGACCCACTCCAGACTGTCGAGACCCAGCTCATCGATACGATCGACTATCACCTGCACGTGGGCGAGGACGCAGCGCGCAAACGCGCCATCGAGTTGCTCGACGCGGTCGGCATCCCCGACCCGGCGGTCAGGATCAAGCAGTACCCACACCAGTTTTCGGGCGGCATGCGCCAGCGGGTGGTGATCGCGCTCGCGCTCTGCGCAGACCCCGAGATGGTCATCGCCGACGAGCCGACGACCGCGCTGGACGTCTCGGTGCAGGCCCAGATCCTCGACCTGATGAAGGGGCTCTGCCGCGACCGTCAGGTCGGCATGATCCTGATCACGCACGACATGGGCGTGATCGCGGACACGGCGGACCGGGTCGCGGTAATGTACCGGGGCCGCGTGGTGGAGACCGGCCCGACCGCACAGATCCTCGGCGCGCCAGAGCACGAATACACCCGCTCGCTCATCTCCGCCGTGCCGCGCCCCGACGTGAAAGTCGACCGCTTCCCGTTGGTCACCTACATTGAGGACGTGGGCACCCGCGCCGAGGTCGATCTCGCGACCCACTGGCTGGGCGAGGCCCGCGACTTCGGCACGAAACACGAGGAACTCGTCCGGGTCGACGCGGCCTCCATGCGCTTCCTGACCCAAAGGTCCATGTGGAAGTCGAAGCGCAAGTATTTGGACGCGGTGAAGGAGGTGTCCTTCGGCATCCGCACCGGCGAGGTCTTCGGGCTTGTGGGCGAGAGCGGGTCGGGCAAGTCCACTGTCGCGCGCATGATCACGGGGATCTACCAGCCGACAGGGGGGCGGATCTGGTATGGTGATACGGAGCTGACGGGGCTGCGAACCCGGGCCGAGGCCGCACCCTACCGGCGCCAGATGCAGATGGTCTTCCAGGACCCGTTCTCTTCGCTGAACGGACGCATGCGGGTGCGAGATATCATCGCCGAGCCGATCCACTTCCACAAACTCGCCGCTGATCGCACGGAAGCGCAGCGGATCGTGAATGACTTGCTGGAGGTCGTTGGGCTGGGCGCGCAGGCCGCGCAACGCTTTCCCCATGAGTTCTCCGGCGGACAACGCCAGCGGATCTCGATTGCCCGCGCATTGGCGACCCGACCGAGGTTCCTTGTCTGCGACGAGCCGACGAGCGCGCTCGACGTGTCCATTCAGGCGCAGATCCTGAACCTGCTGAAGGACCTGCAGGAGGAGCTGGGCCTGACCATGCTCTTCATTTCGCACGACCTGCCGGTGATCCGGCAGATGTGTGACCGCGTCGGTGTCATGCGGCATGGGCAGTTGCTGGAGGTGGCGGATACCGAGGACCTGTTCCTGCGCCCGCAGCACGACTACACGCGGCACCTGCTGGACCTGATGCCCAAGCTCGAAGGCATCATGCAGCCGGCGGCGGCGGAGTAGCGTGGAGGCAGGCCTCGTCTTCCTGCTCGCGGGCGCCGCCGCGGGCGGGTTCATCAACGGGCTCGCCGGGTTCGGCACATCGCTCTTCGCGCTCGGATGGTGGCTGCAGGTCATGGCTCCGGTCGAGGCCGTGGCCCTGTCGCTGGTCATGTCGGTCCTCAGCGGACTGCAGGGCGTCTGGGTCGTGCGCGGCTCGATCACATGGGCACGGTTGGGGCCATTCCTGCTCCCGGCGCTCTTCGGCATTCCCATCGGGCTCGCGATCCTGCACCGGGTGGACGCGGGGCTGCTGAAACTCATGGTGGCAAGCTTCCTGTTGGTCTTTGCCGGGTACTTCATTGCCCGGCGCAACCTGCCGTCTATCACGCGCGACACGCCATGGGTGGATCGGACAACAGGGTTTCTTGGCGGCATCCTTGGCGCGATTGCGGGGCTGTCGGGTGCGCTGCCAACCATGTGGACGACGCTGAAACCGTGGACCAAGGAGGTGCGGCGCGCAGTTCTGCAACCCTACAACGTCGCGGTCCTGGGTCTCGCGGCGGCGCTGCTGGCGGCGCAGGGCGCGTATGATCGGGAGGCGCTGATCCGCATTGCGATTGCTCTGCCTGCGACCATGGCCGCGTCTCAGGTTGGGATCTGGGCGTTCAAGAGGCTGACGGATGCCCAGTTCCGCTGGCTGGTAATCGGGCTCATGTTCACGTCGGGCGGTGTCCTGATGTTGCGCGAGATCGCCGCGTAGGGTGCATCCAAAGCGTGCTTGCACGCGTGATGCACCGCCGGGTCCCGAAGGGACAATCAATACCCCGCTGACCGATCCACTTCGTTCAGCAGAGGACGCCCATCGACCAGCCGCAAGTAGTTTTCGGCCACGTCCATCAGCGCATCCTCCACGCGCCAGCCCGAAACATGCGGGGTCACGGTCACCCCTGGATGGCGCCAGAAGGGGTGCTCCGGGGGTAAAGGCTCGGTTCGGAAAACGTCGAGCACCGCATGCCCCGGGCGCCCTTCGTCGAGGGCCGCTTCAAGGTCGGCATCTACGATCAGATCCCCGCGTCCGCAGTTGATCAGCTGCGCGCCGGGTTTCATGCGGGCGAGCATCCTCGCATCGAAGAGATCGCGTGTGTCGGGTGTGGAGGGCAGGATGGCGCAGACGTGATCGGCCTCGGCCAGCATCCCCGGCAACGCCTCGGAACCGTACCGACATTCGACGCCCGTGATCGACTTCGCCGAGCGGCTCCAGCCCATCACACGGAAGCCGAGCCCTGCGAAAAGCTGTGCCGTACGGGCTCCGATATGCCCGAGACCGAGTACGGCGACCGTGGTCTCGGCGGTGGAACGAGGAGCAAGCTGCCGCCAGCGCCCGTCTGCCGCATCCGTTTGATGCGCGGGTATGTTGCGCTGTGCGGCAAGAACGTAAGCCAGGCAGTACTCGGCGATCTCGTCCGCCGCGTTCTCGGCCGTCAGGCGCGCCACGCGGACATGGTCCGGCAGGCCTGCCGCCCCGACCATGGTCTCGACCCCGGCGCCAAGCTTTTGCACCAGCCGAAGCTGCGACAGACGCGCGGGCATCTCCGGGTAGAGCCTCGAGCAGGCGATCATCACGACGTCGTCGAGCGGGCCGTCCTCCGCGCCGACATGAATCCGAACACCTGGCAGGCGGAGCCGAAGCCGTTCCGCCAGGTCCGTCTCATGCATCCAGGCAGGTTGGCGAATGTCGATGAGGAGGCCCATTCCGCGGCCCTGAGTTTGGATCAGTTTCGCACGTCGTCGCTGATGGAGGAGATCATCGGGATCAGCGCATCGAAGTTGATGGGCTTCTCGATGAAGTCGCTCATGCCCATCTCCAAGCAGGAGGCGCGCCACTCGGGGGTGACATTGGCGCTGACGGCCATGACCACAGGCGGGCTGGTGCTCTCGGCCTCGGCTTCGAAGATCCGGCGCGTTGCCTCGAACCCGTCCATCACGGGCATGCTGAGGTCCATCAGCACCAGGGGAGGACGGTGCTGGTTGTACATGTCCACGGCCTCCGCCCCATTGGTCGCCGTGATCGTCTGGTAGCCTTCACTCTGCAGGAACTGGTCCAAGACGAACAGGTTGGTCGGATCGTCGTCCACGATCAGGATGACCATGCCTTCCGATGCCATACTGGTTATGCCCTGGTTCAAGTCGCTACCCCTTAGCTGCCCGAGACGCTGGCAGCCCCCTTCTTTCTAGCTTTACGCCCGTTGTGCGACATCCGCTTGCGGGACCTCCTCACCGGCAGTTTCGAAGCCGATCTCCACCCGAAACTGTGACCCTTTACCGAGCGTACTGTCCACACTGATGGCTCCCCCCATCAGGTCGACAATTGTCTTTGCTATTGCAAGTCCGAGCCCGTTTCCAGAGGCTTTACCTCTTTCCCGCGTGGTGCCCTGGGCGAAACGATCGAAGACATGCCTCAGGTCTTCCTTCGAAATTCCCCGGCCAGTGTCGGTCACAACCAGGTTCACTACGGCCTGCCCAAGCCTTGGCCGCACCTTCAGATCGACCGATACCTTCCCGGAATCCGTGAACTTTATCGCATTGCTGATCAGGTTGGCGCAGACCTGCCGGAACCTTTCGGGATCGCCCAGTACCGAGATGTTCTGGCTGTCCGAGGACTTCATTTCCAGCTCCAGACCTTTGCCAGTGGCCTCGATCTCGAACATGGTGCAGACGCCTTCGACGACCCTCTGAGGCACGAAGGGGGCGATGTTCAGGTTGAATCGCCCGTGTTCGATGGTGTTTACATCGAGCAGGTCGCCGATCAGACGCATCTGCGTGTTTGCGGACGATTGCAGCATATCCACCAGCCGCGTCTGCTTGTCGTCCAGGCCGGATTGGCGCAACAGGCCGCTCAGCCCGATCACACCGTTCATCGGTGTCCGTAACTCGTGGCTGACATTGGCGATAAAGTCGGATTTCGCACGGCTTGCTTCCTGTGCCGAGAGCATCGCCGTCTCCAGCCTGCGCGCCGAGCGGCTGAGCAGGTTGGACGATATCAGGGCGATCAGTGTCAGTGTGCCGAGGGCAACGACCATGGGCAGCGCAATCTGGCGCAGAATCTGGTCGCCAGGGCGGGGCGGTGACCAGGAGGCATAGGCCAGCACATCATTCGTTGGGCCGAGCAGGGGGATGACATCGCGGCCTTCCTCTGCTGACGCAGCCAGTGAGAGATCCGAAATCAGGTACTGCTGCCCCAGCTCCTGCAAGAGCGCATCGGTGATCTTGAAGCCGAAGATCAGACGCGAGATGAGCCCATCGTCGGCCGGATCCTCGGCCGGATCATCCGATACGATGCGTGCGACGGAGAGCAACCAGATGCCGTCGCTGCCGCGATGCATGGCGGTGACCGCCCGTCGATCCTGGATCGGGACCGTCGACGTGAGCTGGTTCATCTCGTTCACGACATTGTCGGGCAGAAGCGTCGTGGAGGGCACTTCGTCCATGCCCGGAACCCAGCCATACGCGGGCTGTCCGACAATGTCGTGAA
>JBCDID010000126.1:0-8957 GCA_038749355.1 Pseudomonadota bacterium
GCGCGAGCTGCCGGGCCTCGAGGCCGATGGTGCCCGCGTCTGGACCTACCGCCACGCGATGACGCCGCCCTTCATGCCGAAGCGCCTCCTCGTCATCGGCTCGGGCGCCATCGGCATCGAGTTCGCGAGCTTCTACAACACGCTCGGCTGCGAGACGACGGTGGTCGAGGTGATGGACCGGATCCTGCCCGTGGAAGACGCCGAGATCTCGGCCTTCGCGAAGAAGAGCTTCCTCGCCCAGGGCATGAAGATCATGGAGAAGGCCATGGTCAAACAGCTCGACCGCAAGGCGCCCAAAGTCACGGCGCATATCGAGGTTGGCGGCAAGGTCGAGAAGCACGAGTTCGACACGGTGATCTCCGCCGTTGGCATCGTCGGTAATACCGAAGGGCTGGGGCTGGAGAAGCTCGGCGTGAAGGTCGACCGCACCCATGTGACCACCGATCCGTACTGCCGGACGGGCGTCGACGGGATCTACGCCATTGGCGATATCGCGGGTGCGCCGTGGCTGGCGCACAAGGCGAGCCACGAGGGCGTGATGGTCGCCGAACTGATCGCGGGCAAGAACAATGTCCACCCGGTCGCGCCGGACTCCATTGCCGGTTGCACCTACTGTCATCCTCAGGTGGCGTCGGTCGGCCTGACGGAGGCGCAGGCGAAAGAGGCGGGCAAGAAGATCAAAGTCGGTCGTTTCCCCTTCATCGGCAACGGCAAGGCGATTGCACTGGGCGAGCCCGAGGGGATGATCAAGACGATCTTTGACGAGGGCACGGGCGAGCTGCTGGGCGCGCACATGGTCGGTGCCGAGGTGACCGAGCTGATCCAGGGCTACGTTGTGGGCCGCCAACTCGAGACCACGGAAGACGATCTGATGCACACGGTCTTCCCGCACCCGACGCTGTCGGAGATGATGCACGAGAGCGTGTTGGACGCCTACGGACGTGCAATCCACTTCTAGGTGCATGTGGTCTGCTTTCGCCCCTGCCGGCCGATCCGGGAGCTCTGCTCAACGGCGTTATAGGGATAATTGGAATCGATTGTTCGCTGCCTCGCGCTTCGCTCGAACGCGAAAATCGATGTGCCTGTGTTTCTGTGATCCCGAACGCCGGACCCTCGAGGTATTTTCCGCAAGATGAAGAGGGGGCGTGCGCGTGCGGGCCTCTTCGGTGCTATGCTGGCAGCCTGAAGATGTTCAAGGGAGCTGTCATGTCTTGTTTGTCGCGTTGTCTGATCGCGTTGATCGTCGCGATGGTTCCTGTTTGGGCCTCGGCCCAGCACAACGCACAGGGCAGTGATGCCGTCGTCTACTCCGCGCCCGAAGATGAGGACATGGACAGGGCGGTCAAGGGGGCACGCGAAACCCTGGGCAATGTGCTCGAACGCGCTGCCACCGGCGGGTTGCCGATGGAAGCCCTGCAACTCAAGGTCGCGATCCCCAAGGAGGGCGGCGGGCACGAGAACATCTGGGTCGAGGGCATCGTGCAGATCGACGCGACCACGTTCGAGGCGCTGCTGGCCAACGATCCGCGCGCGCTCCCGGACAGGAAGCGCGGCGATCGGCATCGGTTCCGACGCGGAGAAATCACCGACTGGCTGTTCGTTGCCAATGGCCGGATGCACGGCGCCTATACCCTCCGGGTCATGCTCCCCTTGTTGCCACCTGCGCAGGCCGCCGAGTTCCGCGCGATCCTCGCGCCCCTCCCATGAGCCAACCAATGACCGCGACAGCAGACGTTCTGGTAATCGGCGCGGGCATGGCCGGTAGCGGTGCTGCAGCCCGGCTGGCGGCAGGCGGTGCCAAGGTCACGGTGCTCGAGATGGAGGACCGGCCTGCCTACCACACCACGGGTCGCTCGGCGGCTGTGTTCATCCTGAACTACGGGAACGCCGTGATCCGGGCGCTCAACGCGGCCTCGGAGGAGACGTTTCGGACCGGTGGGCCGCTGGCGGACCGGGGGTTCCTGTCGCCCCGCGGCGTTCTTGAGGTCGAGGAACCAGGTATGGCGGAGAAGTTCGCCGAGTATATCGACGGCGCGCAGGGTCTTGAGATCCTCGACGCCGACCAGACCCGCGAGCTGATGCCCATCTACCGGCCCGACCGTGTTGTGCGCGCAGCCTACGAGCCGGCGGCCTCGGACATCGACGTGGACGCGCTGTTGCAGACCTATATTCGAGGCCTGCGCAGTGCTGGCGGCGAAATTGTGCCCAAGGCCGAGGTGATCGGCTTGTCACGCGCGGGGGACGCTTGGCATGTGGAGACGAAGGCGGGCGTGTTCGAAGCCCCGGTCATCGTCAACGCGGCTGGTGCCTGGGGCGACGTGGTGGCCGGGATGGCCGGGATTGCGCCCGTTGGCCTCTCACCATGCCGCCGGACCATTGCAGTGGTCCCTTTGCCGGAGGACATGGACCCATCCCGCTGGCCCGTCACGGCCTCGGTCGCCGAGACGTGGTACTGCAAGCCTGATGGCGGGCGGCTCTGGGTCTCTCCTGCTGATGAGGACCCGGTGGAGCCGCATGACGCGTACCCGGACGACATGGTGCTGGCCGAGGGCCTGCATCGGTTCGAGCAGGCCACGACGGTTGAGGTCACGCGGGTGGAGCGTTCATGGGCCGGGCTGCGTACCTTCGCGCCTGACCGAACGCCGGTGAACGGGTTCGAGCCTGATGTGGACGGATTCTACTGGCTCACAGGTCAGGGCGGCTACGGTATCCAGACGGCTCCGGCCATGAGCCAGCTTGCAGCGGACCGGATCCTCGGGCACAACTCGCCCCTGTCCGATGACACCATCGCCGCGCTCTCGCCGGCACGTTTCCGAACTTGAGGAGAACCCCATGGCCGACATCCAACGCCATCACACCAATCAGCGCATGAGCCAGCTCGTCATCCATGGAGATACCGTCTATCTCGCCGGGCAGGTGGGCACCGAAGGGGCGAGCGTCACCGATCAGACCCGGGATATCCTCGGTAAGATCGACGGGCTGCTGGCCGAGGCAGGCTCAGACAAGTCCAAGATCCTCCAAGCGATCATCTGGCTGAAGGATATGGGCGATTTCGCCGAAATGAATGCGGTTTGGGATGCCTGGGTGCCGGAGGGGCATGCGCCCGCGCGGGCCTGCGGGTCGGCAGATCTCGCGACGCCGGGCTATACGGTCGAGATCACGGTGATTGCCGCCAAGGGCTGATCTGCTCCGGCAAGGGCGCATCACGTCGTGGTAAGCACGACATTGGATGCGCCCTACGCGGCGCCCGGTGGCGGGCCCATTTGCAGTGCCATGACACCAGTGCTCTATTCTTTCCGTCGGTGCCCCTACGCGATGCGCGCACGTATCGCGATCCGTGCGGCCGGGACGCCGGTCTACTTGCGCGAGATCGTTCTGCGCAACAAGCCCGAGGCGTTTCTGGAAGCCTCCGAATCCGCTACCGTCCCCTGCCTCGTCACGACCGATGGTGTGCTGGACGAGAGCCTGGAGATCATGGAATGGGCTTTGGCCGAGCGTGACCCGGAGGGCTGGCTCGACATGCCCGATGAGTGTCGGGAGTGGATTGCGCGCGCCGATGGCCCATTCAAACACGCGCTCGACCGGACGAAATATGCAACCCGCTATCCTGACGAGGACCCCGTGCGCCACCGTGTCGACGCGGCCGCGTTTCTCGCGGCTCTGAATGCAAGGATCGGGGCACAGCCCGGCGGCTGGTTGTTCGGACGGGCGACGCTTGCCGATATGGCGATCCTGCCCTTCGTTCGGCAGTTTGCCTTCATCGACAAGGATTGGTTCGACGCACAGCCCTGGCCTGACCTTCAAGACTGGCTTGCGCGGTTCCTGGCCTCCGAGGCCTTCACTGCGATCATGGACAAGTACCCGGCCTGGAAGCCCGGCGATCCGCCCACGCGTTTCGGCTGACTTTTCCACAGATTGCCCGTGCTGGCGCGCCATGCACAAGATGTTGCGTTTACCCTTCCGCACCTGCGATAGTGCAGGTTCGAGTGGTGCGGATTCGCGAGCATGCACATGGATGACGGTCTCTTCGGAGAAAGCGACGCAGAGAAGGCCTATGACGCCAGTGCCATCGAGGCGCTGGAGGAGATGGAGGCCGTGCGCCTGCGCCCCGGCATGTATATCGGCGGCACCGACGAGCGGGCACTGCATCACCTGGTGGCCGAGATCCTCGACAACTCCATGGATGAGGCGGTCGCCGGGCACGCCTCGCGCATTGAGCTGGAGGTGCTCGCCGACGGCTCCTGCAAGGTGACGGACAACGGGCGCGGGATTCCGGTCGATCCGCATCCCAAATACCCGGACAAGTCGGCGCTGGAAGTGGTCTTCACAAAGCTCCATGCGGGCGGCAAGTTCTCCGGCAAGAACTACGAGACTTCCGGGGGGCTGCACGGGGTCGGGTCCTCCGTGGTCAACGCCCTTTCGGATCATCTGCGGGTCGAGGTTGCGCGCGGCAAGAAGATCTATGCGCAGGAGTTTTCGCGCGGGAAGCCGTTGGGCAAGCTGGAAGAGATCGGTCAAACTCAAAACCGGCGTGGGACCGTGGTGACGTTCCACCCGGATGCCGAGATCTTCGGCCCCTCTGCCCGGCTGAAACCCGCGCGGCTGCACAAGATGGCGCGGTCCAAGGCGTACCTCTTTCGGGGCGTCGAGATCAGGTGGAAATGCGCGCCCGAATTGATCGGGGAGAAGGACGAGACGCCCACTGAGGACACGTTCCGCTTCCCAGGCGGGCTGGCGGATTACCTGACCCATATGCTGGGTGCGACCGAGTTCTTCGGGGAGGCGCCGTTCTCCGGCAAGGTGGACTTCAAGGAGCGGTTCCAGAATGGCGCGGTCGGCTCTTTCGAGTGGGCTATCGTGTGGACGCCCGCGCGCGATGGTGGCTGCTCATCCTACTGCAATACGATCCCGACGCCCGAGGGTGGCACCCACGAGCAGGGCTTCTGGGCCGCGGTCACCAAAGGCATTCGCGCGCATGGGGAACTGGTCGGCAACAAGAAGGCCGCCAGCATTACCCGCGAGGATGTGCAGGGCCAGGCGCTCGCCATGATCTCGGCTTTCATCCGCGACCCGGAATTCGTCGGTCAGACGAAGGACCGGCTGGCGACGACCGAAGCCGCGCGGCTGGTGGAGGCCTCGGTCCGCGACCGCATCGACACCTGGCTTGCGGGCGATCCCAAGACTGCCGGGGCGATCCTCGATTACATGGTGCTCCGCGCCGAGGAACGTATGCGGCGCCGGCAGGAAAAGGAGACCGCGCGGAAATCGGCGACCAAGAAGCTGCGCCTGCCCGGCAAGCTTGCGGATTGTTCGGATGCCACGCGGCAGGGCTCGGAGATCTTCCTGGTCGAGGGCGACTCGGCGGGCGGGTCGGCCAAGCAGGCGCGCAACCGCAAGACCCAGGCGGTGCTGCCGCTGCGCGGCAAGATCCTGAACGTACTCGGGGCCGCGTCCTCGAAGCTGAACCAGAACCAGGAACTCGCCGACCTCATGCAGGCGCTTGGCGTCTCTCCGGGCACCAAATACCGCAATGACGATCTGCGCTACGAGAAGGTCATCATCATGACCGACGCGGATGTGGACGGCGCGCATATCGCGAGCCTGTTGATGACGTTCTTCTTCACGCAAATGCGGCCGATGATCGATGCGGGCCATCTCTATCTGGCGGCGCCCCCGCTCTATCGGCTGACCCAGGGCACGCGGACGGCCTATGCGCAGGACGATGCCGAGAAGGACGCGATGCTGGAGGCGGGTCTGGGCGGCAAGGGCAAGATCGAGGTCGGGCGCTTCAAGGGTCTCGGCGAGATGATGCCCAAGCAGCTCAAAGAGACGACCATGGACCCCGACACACGCGGCCTGATCCGGGTCTCCATCGCTGATGACGAGGGCGACACCGGCGCGCTGGTCGAGCGGCTGATGGGCAAGAAGCCCGAGATGCGCTTCCAGTATATTCAGGAGAATGCGCGGTTCGCCGAGGATCTGGACATCTGATTCATCCCTTCGGGACCAGTTGGTGCATCATGGATGCACCCTACGCGGTGCCCGCCTCACCCGTGGTCTCGTAGTCGAACTTGTAGCTTGACCATCCAATGTCCCCGGTCCAGCGCCAGGCCATCAGGTTGGCACGCTCACGGGTCCGGCTCTGATGTTCTGCCATCGACGGGTGGTGGGCGATGCCGCCGGGTCCAACTGCGTACCAGTCCCCGGGCAACACGCGCCATTCGCCGTGACCGGCCAGCGTAATAAATGTCTCCTCGGCGGCATGGCGCCGCGTCAGGTATTCCACCCCAGCGGTTTGCGCGAACAGCCCGACCCGGCAGGTGTCGCATTTGAGTGGCCCGCTTTCGCCGAGGATCTCGGCCGTCAGCATGCCCTGCGCCACTTCCCACGGAATGCGACCGTCACGTGTGCCGGAATGGTGCCAGGGCAGGTGCTCCCAAAGCTCTCCGACGAGTTTCGCAGTCGGAAGTGCGTCCGCCGCGTCACAGAGCGGGCGGAGTTTAGCGCAGAGGCCAGTGGTTGCCCCGACCTCGTGCAGCGGATCATCCCTGTGTTGGCGCAGTGCCGCGGCTGCCTCATCGCCGCCGGGCCGACCCTCTCCGTCGAACAACTCCGCCAGCGCCTCGATCAATGTACGGATTGCCTCGGTCATCTTCCATCCCCTTGTTTTGGACAGCCAAGGGGAACGACAACGCGAATTCTGCTCTGCCGACGACAAACCGCGCCGCAATCTGCGAACAATCAGTCGAAGACTTGAGCGGCGTCGGTTGTACGATCCGGGCGGAGACATTCCAGAGTGAGAAGCAATGCCAGTGTCATTCCCAGTGCAATTGGCCCCAGAAACGCTGCCACAGCAACCTCGCTTGTTAGCCAAGGGGCGAGGGCGAACACTGCCTCTCCCGTGATCAGTCGAGCAGCAAAAGCCAGCACAAGTTCAATGATCGATATGAAGGCTGTTAGTCCCGGCAAGTCGGCCCACCACAACGGCCGATAGCGGCGTGCCAACCTACGCCGAAATAGCATCCGCCAGGGCAGAAACAGTACCGACCATGCGGCAATACAGATAGCAATCGATGAGAGTAGCCGCAGCCAGACCGGCAGAAAGTCCAACAAGCCTTGGCCATCGTCAGCGGTCATCAGGAACTGTATCGCGAAAGCAACAGCGAACATGCAGGATGAGCCGGCCAGGAACCAGCCGCGGGTCATTCCTCTCCCATCATCGCTGCAAATCCACCTTCATGCGCGCCTTGGAGTTCAGTCAGAGCGACTTCCGAAGCGCCCAGCCTGACAGTGTTCCCGCCTGCCTTTCCGACCCGGCGCACGGACATCGGGGCGGCAATGGCCATGTCCACCAGCGCCGAGGCGCCCTCTTCCTTGCAAGTAACGAGATAACGCCCCTGATCCTCACCAAAGAACCAGGCATCGGGTGCGAGGTCGCCATGGGCTTCCAGAGACACTCCGGTTCCGGCGGCCAACGCCATCTCTGTGGCCGCTACCGCCAGTCCGCCGTCCGAGAGGTCATGCGCGGCCGTGATCAGCCCCTTGGCCCAGAGCGCGCGGACCAGTTCTCCCGCTACGCGCTCGGCCCGCAGATCTACTGGCGGCGCATCGCCCTCTGCGTTCTCAAACAGTTCCCAGGCATAGGCCGACTGGCCGAGATGCCCCGCAGTGGCGCCGATCAGCACCAGCACCTCGCCCTCACCCGGAGCGAAAGGGATGATCTGGTCGAGGTTTTCCAGTAGCCCCACCGCGCCGATGGTTGGCGTGGGCAGGATCGCGTTGCCGTCCGTCTCGTTGTAGAGGGAGACATTGCCCGAGACGATCGGCATGTCCAGCGCCCGGCAGGCGGCGCCGATTCCTTGAATGCAGCCGACGAATTGGCCCATGATTTCCGGCTTCTCCGGGTTGCCGAAGTTCAAGTTGTCGGTGGTCGCCAACGGACGGGCGCCGGTGGCTGACAGGTTCCGGAAAGCCTCCGCCACGGCCTGCTTGCCGCCCTCGACCGGGTTGGCCTTGCAGTAGCGTGGAGTGACATCCGAGGTGAAGGCGACGGCCTTCTCGGTCCCGTGCACGCGCACCACGGCGGCGTCCGAGCCCGGGCGGATCACCGTGTCGGCCATGACCGTGTTGTCGTATTGCTCCCAAACCCAGCGGCGGGAGCAGAGATTGGGCGTGCCCACAAGTTTCAGCAGCGCATCGCCCGGATCGTGCGCGGGAAGGTCCGGGCCTGCGCCTGCGGGCGGGGTCGCCTCCCATGCACGGTCATATTCGGGGGCCGTGCCGGAGAGTGCGGCCAGCGGCAAGTCGGCCTTTACCTCGCCATCGAGCCGGATCAGGAAGCGGTCCTCCTTGATGGTCTCGCCGACCACCGCGAAGTCCAGATCCCATTTGTCGAAGATCGCGCGGGCCTGCGTTTCTTTCTCGGGACGGAGCACCATCAGCATGCGCTCCTGGCTTTCCGAGAGCATCATCTCGTAGGCGCTCATGCCACCTTCGCGGGTCGGCACCTTCTCAAGGTCCAACACGACGCCGAGGCCGCCCTTGTCGCCCATCTCGACCGCGGAACAGGTGAGGCCCGCGGCCCCCATGTCCTGAATGGAGATCACGGCACCAGAGGCCATCAGCTCGAGGCAGGCCTCCAGCAGGCGCTTCTCGGTGAACGGATCACCGACCTGCACGGTGGGGCGTTTCTCCTCGATGTCCTCGTCGAATTCGGCTGAGGCCATGGTTGCCCCGCCAACCCCGTCGCGGCCCGTCTTGGCGCCGAGATAGACAACCGGCATGCCGACGCCCGAGGCCGCCGAGTAGAAGATCTTGTCCGCATCCGCCAGCCCCGCCGCGAAGGCGTTCACGAGGCAGTTGCCGTTGTAGGCCGGGTCAAATCGCACTTCGCCGCCCACAGTGGGCACGCCGAAGCAATTCCCGTATCCGCCGATGCCCGCGACAACGCCGGAGAC
>JBCDID010000127.1:0-8953 GCA_038749355.1 Pseudomonadota bacterium
GACAGGTAGTAGATCCGAAACACCAAATCCGCCCTCTTCATCTTGCGGAAAATACCTCGGGAGCGCGAGGGCATCGCCCTTGCTTGACCCCGCAGGGGCCAATCGACACGAAAAGGAAGGACCGCCGCCAATGACCGATAAGATGCTCAGCCGCCGCGACGGTGCGATCGGACATATGATCTTCAACCAGCCGGAGAAGCGCAACGCGGTCTCCCTGGCCATGTGGGAGCGCGCGCAGGAGATCCTCGACGAGTTCGAAAGCGATCCCGAAATCCGCGTCGTCGTGTTGTCGGGTGCCGGGGGGAAATCCTTCGTCTCAGGCGCCGATATCTCGGAGTTCGAAACCCAGCGCGGCACCGCGGAGGCGCAGCAGCACTACAACACCCAGACCGGCAAGGTTTACGACCGCATCGAAGCGTTCCCAAAGCCGACCATCGCCATGATCAACGGGTTCTGCATCGGCGGCGGACTGAACCTGGCGTGCAATTGCGACATACGCATCTGCTCGGACGATCTGCAAATCGCGATGCCCGCAGCCAAGCTCGCGCTCGGCTATCCGTTCGCTGCCATCAACCGGCTCAAGAACGTTGTGGGGATCGCGAATGCCCGCCACCTCATGTTCACCGCCCAACGGTGCGACGCGGACTGGGCCCATCGCGCGGGGTTTGCCCAGCAGATCGTACCCAAGGACACGCTGGAGCAGGTGGTCACCGACTACGCCAACACCATTGCCGCGAACGCGCCCTTGACGGTCGCCGCCATGAAGTTCATCTCGACCCAGGTGCTGGCCGATCCCGCCAACCGGGACCTCGACCGCTGCCAGGACATGGTGGCAACCTGCTTCGCATCCGAGGATTTCAAGGAAGGCCGCCGCGCCTTCATGGAGAAGCGCAAGCCCGCGTTCCAAGGAAAGTAGGCCGGGATCCGCCCCGCCTGCCCCCAGGAGGATCAGATGAACAAGTACGCCAAGTTCCAGGGTCGCATCGAGGACGCGCGCTTTGTCACCGGCGCGGGGTATTACGCGACCGACCTGGCGGCCGAGGGGATGGTCCATGCAGCGGTCGCGCGATCAGACGTGGCGCACGGGCGGGTGCTGTCCATCGACGCGGACGAGGCGCGGGCCGCGCCCGGGGTCATTGCGGTCTACACCGCTGCTGACCTCGAGGCCATGGGCGCGCCGACCCATATTCCTGCGGGTCCCAACCTGCCCATGACCAATGGCGAGCCTGCCTATCAGGCGAAGCGTCCTATCCTTGCGATCGACCGGGTGCGCTACGTGGGCCAGGCGATTGCCTTCGTGGTCGCCGAGACCGAGGCACAGGCCCGCGATGCCGCAGCAACGATCTACGCGGATATCGAGGACCTCCCCACTGTCTCGACCTCGCTTGCCGCACGGGCTGAAGGTGCACCTGCGGTCCACGAAGAAGTCCCAGACAACGTGGCTTATGTCTGGACACGGGGCGATCATGATACGGCCCGCGCCGCCATCGATGCCGCGCCCCGCAAGGTTTCACTCTCCTCCCAGGTGTCGCGCATCGCCGTGCACGCCATGGAACCCCGAGCGTGCCTCGCGGACATCGAGGGTGACAGGATCTACCTGCAATCCTGCTCGCAGTCGCCCCACGCCATCAAGGGGCAGTTGGCGGCGATCTTCGGGGTCGAACCCGACCAGGTGCACGTACGCACCCATGATGTGGGCGGCTCCTTCGGCATGAAGATCACGGCCTATGCAGAAGACGTGCTGTGCGTGATTGCCGCCGGCGCACTGGGCCGTCCGGTAAAATGGGTCGCGGACCGGACCGAGGCTAGCCTCGTGGACGATCACGGGCGCGACATGCGGTTCGATGCGACGCTGGGCTTTGATGATGACGGCAACCTTTTGGGCCTGCACACGCATTGGGACATCAATATCGGCGCTTATCTTCAGGGCCGTTCGCTGGGCGGGTTGGGCAATCTCGGCGGAATCTCCGGCCCCTACCGGATCGGCCCCACGGCCGCTGACGCATACGGGGTCTACACCCATACCCACACCACCGGACCCTATCGGGGCGCCGGCAGGCCGGAGGCGACGTATTGTATCGAACGGCTGATGGATCTTGCCGCTGCGGACCTCGGCACCGATCCGTTTGAGTTCCGCCGAAAAAACCTGATCCCTCCTGAGGACATGCCTTACGATACGGGGTTCATGTTCGAATACGATTGCGGCGAGTTCGAAGCCAACATGATGCAAGCGGCCCAGAACGCTGATCTGGCTGGCTTTCCCGCGCGGGCGGCCGAGGCGCAGACCCGGGGGCGGCTGCGTGGCATCGGCATCTCGAACCCGATCGAGGTCGCGGGTGGCCCGTTCACCAAGCCAGGCGCCGACCATTGCCGCGTGACGGTGGAGAAGGAGGGTTCCGTAGTGGTCCATCCCGGAGCCATGTCCGTAGGCCAGGGGCTGGCCACTGCTTTCTCCCAAATGGTCTCCGAGACGTTCAACGTGCCCATGGACAAGATCGACTACCGTCAGGGCGACACGGATGATTTGCCGGGGGGGCGTGGTTCGGGTGGGTCGGCATCGGCCCCGACCGGCAGTTCCTGCCTGACGCTCGCCATGGACAAGGTGATCGCCAAGGGCCGCGATATGGCCGGAGAGATGCTCGAGGCCGCTCCTGCCGACATCGCCTATGATGCGGGCGAGTACCGCATCCAGGGCACGGACCGCCGCGTGACCCTCCCCGAGGTCGCCGCCGCTGCCGCCGAACGCGAGGAGACGCTGGACGGCCAGTCGAATTTCCAGCCCGAGAAGGTGACCTTCCCCAACGGCTGCCACATTGCGGAGGTCGAGGTCGACCCGGAGACAGGCGTGGTTTCGGTGGAACGCTACACGGTGGTTGAGGATGTGGGGCGTGCGCTGAACCCTACCCTTCTGTCAGGTCAGATGCATGGCGGCATCGCCCAGGGGGCGGGCCAGACGCTGTTGGAAAACTTCGTGCATGATCCGGACACAGGCCAGCCGCTGACCGCGAGCTTCATGGACTACGCGATGCCCCGTGCCGACATGCTGCCGGATCTGAATTTCACGATCCGAGAGGTGCCCACCAAGGTGAACCCGGTGGGCGCCAAGGGCGTGGGAGAGGCCGGCTCGGTCGGAGCGATGGTCGCGGCCCACAATGCGGTCTGTAACGCGCTCGCACCGTTGGGAGTCAGTCATATGGAAATGCCGCTTACCCCCGCACGGATCTGGCAGGCGATTAGAGACACGAAGTGAGTCAAGGGTGCATCATGGATGCACCCTACGCAGAACGTTGCGGCAGCGGCCGCGTAGGGTGTCATCCTTCCCCCGCTTGCGGGGGTTGATGCACCCATGATGAGAGGGAGAAGACAGATGTTGCTCGATGTGCGCACCTACAAGTGCAAGCCCGGAACGATCAATGCCCACCTGAAACTCTACGAGGAGTTCGGCAAGCCGCCGCAGTTCCGCTGCCTAGGGGCGCCGCTCTGCTATCTGAAGACCGAGACCGGCGATCCGAACGAGTACGTCCACATCTGGGTCTACGAGAACGCCGGCGACCGCGAGGCCAAACGCGCCAAGCTCTGGTCCGATCAGGAGTGGCTGGAGTACACGCGCAAATCCGCCGAATTGGGTGCACTCGTCAGCCAATCGAACAAGCTGATGACCCCGGTCGAGTTCTGCCCACTGAAGACCGGCTGATCCCGGTCAAGCTCTTCGCCCGAAGGTCAACGCGATCGACGCAAGGATCAGGGCGAGCGCCACGACCTTGTGCGCCGTCACCGAGTCGCCAAGCAAGGCGATCGACGAACTCACGCCGACGACGGGCGCCATCAGGGTTGCCAGCGCCGCGACGGACGCGGGCAGCCGTCCGACCAGGCCCGTCCAGAGCGCATAGCAGAGCACCATCGGGAGCAGTGCATGCCAGAGCCAGACCGCCAGAACCGGCATTGATGGCATCGCCACAGGTAGTTCGAGCACGAGCACAAACGGCCAGCACGCGAGACCCGAAAGTCCAAGAAACCACACTGTCAGCGGCAGTGGGGCCAGCGTGAACCGCCCCGCTTTCATGGCCACCGTGCCCAGTGCCCATGTCACCGCCGCGGCCAGCATGATCGCGGGGCCAAGCGGATCGGCAACGAGCGCGGAGAAGTTCTCCCCTGCAAGCACTGCGATCCCGGACATGGCAACCCCGAGCGCAAGCGTACGCCGCCAGGTCAGCCGCTCGCCGAGCAGGACCACGGCGAAGACCGCCGTCAGTGCAGGCATGGTGTAGGCGATGACCGCGGCCTTGGACGTCTCGGTCAGCACCTGCCCCAGCGACACAAGCACATTGAAGCCAAAGATCGTCAGCAGCCCCGTCACCGCCATCCAGGGGATCTCTCGAACCGGCGGGATCAGGCGGTCACCGCGCCACAACACGTAGGCCCAAAGCACGAGGGCCGCCAGGCTCAGAGCGACCGCACGAATGGTGAACGGTCCGACCTCGGTCAGAAGGAACTTCACCGCTGGCCAGTTCAGCCCCCAGAAGAGACCGATCAGACCGACAGTGGCGAGGGTCCCGGCGGACGTTCTCAAGCTGGGTCAGCCAAGCGCATCGGTCACTGCTTGACCAAAGGCGCTGGTCCCGAGCGAGCCACCCAGATCCGCCGTGCGTGTCTCGGGCCGCGCCAGGGCTGTATCGGTCGCCGCCCGGATCGGCTCTGCCGCGGCGCCAAGATCCGCGCGTCCGTGCCGGGCGCCCATCCAGTCCAGCAACATCGCCGCCGAGAGGATCAAGGACACGGGGTTCGCCTTGTCCTGCCCAGCAATATCCGGGGCGCTGCCGTGCTGTGCCTGCGCGGCGCACAGATCATCGCCCGCCATGATCGCACCGGACAAGCCTAGCGACCCGGACAGCTCGCCCGCTAGATCCGAGATGATGTCGCCATACATATTTCCCGTCACGATCACGTCGAAATCTGCCGGGCGCCGCACCAGATGCGCGCACATGGCGTCAATTAGGATCGGCTCGACAGTCACTTCGGGGAAGTCGCGACCAACCTCCTCAACCGCCTGCAGAAACAACCCATCCCCCATCTTCAGCACGTTCGCCTTGTGAACGGGGGTCAGGTGCTTGCGCCGCCCCATGGCCAGCTCGAACGCGCGGCGCGCAATCCGCTCACAGGCCCTCCGCGTCACCTTGCGCATGGAGATCACCATATCGGGATCAGGCATCACCTCCGCATGGCCGAGATGCATGTTGCGGTCCGAATAATGCCCCTCCGTCACTTCGCGCACGATCACCATGTCGAAGGGCCCTACCGGTGCGGCGACGCCCGGATAGGTCCGCGCAGGCCGGATATTGGCGTAGAGGTCGTACTGCGTCCGGGTGAAGGCCGAGAAGTTGATCCCGCCCTCCTCGCGCGGCGGATAGTCCGCCGCCTGATTGGGGCCGAGGATCACGCCGTCATAGGTCGGGAACTTTTCCTGCAACTCGGGCCGAAAGGTCGAGCCGTGCTTCTCCAGGCTCTCGAACCCCACGATATCGTACTCGAATTCCAACCCGAGACCGTGCCGATCGTTGACCGCATTCATCACAGCCATCGTCGCCGCCGTGATCTCCGGCCCGATCCCGTCACCCGGCAGCACGAGGATACGCATGTGATCTCTCCCTTCGATCGCTTGACGCGACGGTACGGTGGGGGTCTCATCCAAGTCCATCGCAATCGGAGCATCCGCCATCATGACCGTGATCGAGGAATTCGCCGACTGGGTGGCCGGGCTCGAGGCTCCCGTGGCCGCGCGGGCGGCGGCACGGCGGTGTCTGCTGGACACGCTCGGCGGCATTATCGCGGGCGGGGTTGAGGCCCCGGCGACCTTGCTCGCGGGGTCCCTGCCTGGTTCCGGCCCTGTCCGGCTGATCCCCGAGGGCATGCGGGATGCCCGGACAGCCGCGCTGATCAACGGGGCGGCCGCGCATACGGTCGAGGTCGACGACATCTACTCGCCGGGGCTCTACCATCCAGGCGTCTGCGTGATCCCGGCGGCTTTGGCGATGGCAGAGGCCGAAGGTGCAGACGGGGCGACATTATTGGACGGGATCATCGCGGGGTACGAAGTCTCGAACCGCATCGCGCGCATCGTGAACCCGGCGCACTATGAGCACTGGCACACCACCGCCACGGTAGGCCATTTCGGGGCCGCGGTCGCAACCGCGCGGGTCGCCGGGCTGAGCGCCGAACAGACGGGGCGGGCGATGGCAGGCGTGGCCTCCATGGCGGCCGGGCTGCGGCACGCGTTCTCCTCGGACGCGATGACCAAGCCCATGCATGCGGGGCGGGCGGCGGAGGCAGGCGTGCTGTCGGCGCTTGCGGCGCGAGCAGGCGTGACTGGCGTGCTCGACATGCTGGAGGGCGTACGCGGGTTCGGCATCTCCATGTCGGACGGGCCGGACTGGGCGGAGGCCACCTCGACGCTCGGCACCGAGTGGACCATTACCCGCATGACCGTGAAGGCCCATGCCTGCTGTGGGCACAATTTCTCGACATTGGACGGCGTGCGAGCGATCATGACCGCGCACGGCGGCCTGCACGCGGAAGAAATCGCCACAATCCATGCCCGCGTCTACCGCGCGACGGCGGAGATCTGCGGCAATCCCGATCCACGAACCAAGGCCGAGGCACAGTTCTCCCTGCCCTATTGCACAGCGGTGATGGCGCAGCGCGGCGCGATTGTGCCAGACGACTTCTCGGAGGAGGCACTAGCAAATCCGATCACGCGGACATTGGCCAGCAAGGTCAGTTTCGAGATTGACCCGGCGCACGAAGCCGCCTTCCCGGACCTCCGCCCCGCTACGACCGAGATCACAACCACGGATGGCCGGCACTTCACGCACACTCAACCGACCCGAAAGGGCGACCCGGATGCGCCTCTGACGGACGCCGAGATCACGGACAAATTCCACGGGCTCGCCGCCCCCGTGCTGGGCGCGGATGGTGCAGAGGCACTGGCCCTGGCCATCCAATCTATCGACAAGCTCCGGGATATCCGCGACCTGCCGCTTCAGCGCCCAACCGCGCGGGCAGCAGAGTAGATGCCCGATCCCGCCGTCGATCCTGACCCGTATGACCTCGCAGAGTGGTGGGCCGGATTGCCGGGGAATGTGCGGGGCGGGCTGATCTTTATCTTCGCCTCGGCGATCTTCTCCGTCATGATCGCGCTGATCAAACTGGCGGGCGAGCGGCTGCACGTGACGCAGATCCTGTTTGTCCGGCAGGCAACCATGGCAGCACTTGCCATGCCCGCAATCTGGGCGGGCTGGCCGGGATCCCTGCATTCGGAGCGACCGCGACTCCAGTTCGCCCGTGTGGGATTGGCATTCTGCGCCATGACACTGGGCTTCTCGGCGGTGATCCACCTGCCGCTGGCCGAGGCCACCGTGATCTCGTTTTCCAAGGCCTTCTTCACGACGCTCCTGGCGATCATCATCCTTGGTGAGATCGTGCGCCTCCCCCGCTGGGCGGGACTGGCCGCAGGGTTCACGGGCGTCGTCATCATCATCTGGCCCGAGCCCGACACGGAGCTTCAGATCTGGCACGTTGCCGCCATCGCATCGGCCGTCTGCGTCTCGGCGGTCTTCATCATCATCCGCGTGCTTGCGCAGGTCGACAAGCCAGTGACCATCCTGACCTGGCAGGCCGTCGGCGTCGGCACGTTGATGTTCGTCCCAATGCTCTACTTCTGGCAATGGCCGACGCCGAAGGAATGGGCGCTGTTGCTGGGGATCGGGGTGCTGTCGGCGATTGCACAGTACTTCAACATTCTGGCGATGAAGGCGGGAGAGGCCTCGGCGATGGCGCCGCTGGAGTACAGCCGTCTGATCTTCGCGACGGTCCTGGGGTTGTGGCTCTTTGCGGAATGGCCCGAGGCACGCGTCTGGATTGGTGCAGCAATCATTGTAGGCGCCGCACTCTTCGTCCTGCACCGCGAGCAGCTTGCCAAGACCCGGGACTGAGCCCCGCCGGCCAAGGTCACCGTGCGGGCACACGAGGTGAGACAAATCACAGAATCACCGCCGCACCACCCCTTACCCTGACGTCAGACGTACTGTTTGATACCTGGGAAGTAACAATGACCGACTTGGCCGAACGCTCCGACCAACCGCGCACCTGCTGGTCCTGCGAAGGCAGCGGCCAACGTTATGTCACCTCGAAGGGCCGGGCGCACAAGCAACCCTGCCCTGTTTGCCTTGGCACCGGGCTCGCCTATGCGCCACCCCGCCCTGCCGAGCGGGCCTGCCGCACGCCACGATGGCTAAGGGTGTTCCGGGGTTTGTTCTGATCGGGTGATCGTTCAAAGCGCGTTCCGGCCTTCAAGGGCAGCGAGCACCGCATCCGTCATCTCCCGGGTGGTTGCCTCGCCACCGAGATCCCGCGGTCGGGGGCTGCCCGCTGCCGTCACTTGCTCGATAGCGGTCATCAGGGAGGCCGCCGCCGCTGGCTCTCCCAGGTGCTCCAGCATCATCGCTGCTGACCAGAACGAGCCGATCGGGTTCGCGATCCCTTGCCCCATGATGTCGAAGGCGCTCCCGTGAATGGGCTCGAACATGGAGGGGAACCGCCGCTCCGGGTTCAGATTCGCGGTGGGCGCCAACCCCAGCGACCCGGTCAGCGCCGCCGCAAGGTCCGAGAGCACGTCCGCATGCAGGTTCGTCGCCACCACGACATCGATATCGCCGGGACGCAGCACCATGCGGGTGGTCATGGCGTCGACCAGCACCTTCTCGATTGTGAGGTCGGGGAAGTCCGTGCGCACCGTTTCGAACACGTCATCCCACATGACCATCCCGTGACGTTGGGCATTGGACTTGGTGACCAGCGTCAGATGCTTCGCCGGGCGGGTCATGGCCAGTTCGCAAGCAAAACGCTGGATGCGCTCGACGCCCGTACGGGTGAAGACGGCGACATCCATGCCGACCTC
>JBCDID010000128.1:0-8912 GCA_038749355.1 Pseudomonadota bacterium
GGTTCATCTGGGTCTGAACAAATGTGCCTCGACCTTTGTGCAGCAGGCGCTTGCAAAGGCGGCCCCGGCTCTTCGTCGTACGGGTGTCGCTTATCGAGGGGCGGGCACGCATGGCTGTCAATATGGGCTGTCGCGTCATTATGGGTTCGGGCCGGACGCGCCGGAGGTTTTGACGACCTCCGTCGCAGAAGTGCTCGACGAGGCCCAGGCGGCAAACTGTGATCGTGTGATTCTGTCGTCCGAGTACCTGTCCCTATACAAGCCCAATGCGGCCGCAAAACTGGTGGAGGATCTCCGCAGATACGGCGCCACAACTGAGTATGTATTGTTCAGCCGCCCGCTGCTCGGATGGATCGCCGCGCTGTTCAACCAATATGTCAAAACTGTCGACCAAAAGGCGACTTTCCCGAACATCAATGGCTTCGTAGATCAGGTGCTCCGCAACCGCGCTGTCGACATTGCGCGCCGGTATCATATGTGGGCCGGTTTGGTCGGCGAGCGTGCGATCACCCATTACCGCCTGACAGGGCTCGCTGCTCAGAATGGCATTCACGCACCGTTCGAGCAGTTTGCCGGACAGACGATATGCGAGGCGCATCCCGCCCGCGTGAACTGCAGCCTTAACCCCGGCCAAGTGCATAGTATCGGACTGCTGCGAGAAAGACCCCCTTGCACTGAACGTGACCGGGAGATCACGCGAATTCTAATGGGTGGTGCCGGGCATTCGGCCGCTCCCGACGACTACCTCGTCATCACGCCGGACCGGCTCGAACGGCTGAGATCTGAAATCGAAACGCCCTATCTTGCGCTACCATGGACCTCTTTGCCGACGCGGGATCCCCAACGCTCAAACCAAGCTCTCGGAAAGGCCGGATTCAACGGGCCGTGCAGCCTCACGCAGGCGCGCCCAGAGAGCGGCGGGATCAGTGCTGAGATGCAGCGGGATGCGAACACCACGCTCGACACCACGCAGACGGCTGCCTAAAGCACCAATTGCGAACGCGGCAACGGGCCGCCCTGAGCGAAGAGCAATAGACAAGGTGTAACTGTAGGTCTCCGGCCAAGTCGATGGGATCCAGATCAGATCCGGATCCACCCGATCGATGACAGCATCGACCTCAGAGTTAATATAGGCACCTGTCACAGTGATGCCCCCGGCTTCGGCCGCGATGTCATCCCGCGTGTAACCGATCACTGTGAGTTCGACCGCGTGACCGCTCGAGCGACAGTACGCAGCCAAGGCCAGGAGCACGTCGAAGCCTTTGGTCGGCCCGATAGCACCCAGGACAGCGATCCGAATTGGCCCAGGTTCCCGGGCGCCAACCCGACGCGGCTTCAAGGCCTCGGGAGGCTCATGCGGGCGAGTGACGATGTTGTAGAGCGTGGGGAAGTAGCTGCGCAAACGTTGCTCTACATCCTCGTCCGGGACCCCGACCTCAATCGCCCTTTCCAGGATGCGCAGATGAGTGGCGCGCCAAGCAGCAACGCTCAACCGCCCGACGCGGGAACCCCTTCGATCCACGCACCTCTGGCACTCAGAGAGCTCGGGTGCCCCACAGTACATTCCCTTAAGATCCGCCATGTTTACCCTCGGACAGACCGGAAGGTAGTCGTGCAGGACAAACCGGTATGGCACACTGAGCTTCTCAAGTGCATTTTGGAAAATACTCGGTCCCCGAGCACCGAAATCCAGCAGGTGGTGCACGTGGATCTCGTCCAGATCGAGTGCTCGAAGCATATCCCACAGCGCCCCATCAGCGAGCGCCATCGCGGAAAACGAGGGCAGTGGACCTGCCGTAACATGCGCAAGTCGGGCGGTCACCGCGCCTTTCGAACCACCCATCATGTAGAAGACCGAGGCCCCTTCCGCCGACAGGCGCGCGGCTTCTTCTTGCACGTGTTGCAACGTCCCACCGCCACTCGAATGGGTGATCAGCAGGATGTTGCGTGAGCCCTTGAGACGGTTCAAACGCACCCGATCGAGCGAATGTCGTGACGGCAGCACCGGGTCCTCTGCAAGAAACCTGGCGACGGCCGCGTGATATCCGGGATGTCGGCGATCGAGCACCTTCAACGCAGCCTCGATACGATCCGCCCGACTGCCCCGGAACGACATGGCGCCAAAATGCCGAACTAACACATCCGCCGCTATCAGATTGCGAAACCCGGCGTTGATCGCTCGCTGCGAGAAGTCGTTCTCCTCTCCGTATCCCCGCCCGAAGGTTGCGACGTCCAGCGGTCCGACCGCATCCAGCGCTGCACGGCGAACGTAAGTCGCGAACCCCACGGCGGTTGGTGTCTCCACGACCACCCCAGCGTTCTCGGCGGCAGCAACTGCGTCCAGTTCGCGCCATGACAGTTCCAGAACGCCCGGATTGTCTGTGTTCGTTCGGGGATAGCTGCAAATCGTACCGTTATTGCTGAGCGGCGTGACGGTCGCGATATTGGGTTGAGCATACGCGGCGCGACGCAACCGGTCGAGCCAGCCATCGTAGACCTCAGTATCCGAGTTCAGCCAAACCACATCCAGCATTCCGGCTTCGGCACAGCCGAGATTGGTCGCGGCCACAAAGCCCATGTTCTCTTCACATTCAAGCAATCTGAACGCAACGCTCTCGGACGCATGTCGCAGATCGGCTGCAAGCTCCGCATCCGGACTAGCATCGTTGACTACGATCAGCTCGAAATGGGTTGTGCACTCTGCCTCCAGCACATGACAGATCGCATTCAATGTCTCCAGCCGGCCCAGATAAACCGGCATCACCACAGCGACTTCCGGCACCCCCACTGGTCGCGTCAGCCTGCGCAGGCGGAATGTGATTTCCGCCTCGTCCAAACTCTCAGAGGGCGCAGGTGGGCTACCAAGTAGATGGCGATAAGGATCCATGCGCGCAACGGCAATCCCAGGAACACTGGCCTCATGCGACGCAAGACTCACACCGGGCACCGGGCAGAGACCTTGGCGCCGACCGAAGGCAAGATAGTGAGCCAAAGCGCTGACGGGCGCACCCCGCACAAGGCCGGACTCCACACGGTAATGGCCATCGTCGAAGCGGGGGTTCACCGCCCGTCCCTCACGCCAGCCGTACCGCAGATAGTGCCCAAGCGGATCGGCATCGGCGTCCCGAATGTCGTCATGGTGAGCGCGGTAGAACTCACGATCGAATAGGTCGGCGCCACGAATCCCGATCAGAGTCCGTTCCACCGGCCGGACCAGAATCCGAGGCAGAACCCGCAGAAGCGACATTCGAGCCACTGCCTGGATCAATAGCGCGGCAAGCTCAGCAGAGACCCAACGTCGCGCAGTCGCGAAACGCCAGCGCAAGGCTACAGCACGTAGAGAACCGAACAAGGGAAGCTCACGCAACCTCGGTCTCCCGCAGCTCCATCAGTTCGCACCAAAGCGCCCGTTGTGCTTCAGCGTTGTTCAGCCGGGCAGCAGTGGCCTGTGCGCCCGACGCCAAAGTCCTTAGCCGAGCAGGTTGGTCGATCAATTCCCGCAGCGTGTTGAACCAGACCTGCCTCTCGTTCGGAAGGCATAGCCCCGCCAATCCTTGCGCGACGCGATGACTCTCCCGCCAAGATTCGGAGTAGATCGGCGCGGCGCCAACAACCGCGTGCTCAATCAGCTTGTTGGGCGAGCGCGCTCGGTTGAACGGCGTGTCCAGCAGCGGATAGAGGGCTAAATGGAACTGCCGCGTCGTGATTTCACGCCTGTAGGCGGTCCAACCGAGACCGCGAATCCGCCGGACCCGCGGATGCCTGTCGAACCCATGCGGCAAGGTGTGCCGCTCCGGCAGATGGAGTCTGAGCCGAGGGAAAAGTGCCAACAGCCGACCGACCACAGGCAGCAAGAACTCCAGATCCGCGCGGTGCACCGAAGAACCGAGAAAGGCCATTTCGATCCACCCTTCTCCCGCCTCCAGCGCATCGAAATGGCCGAGGCTCGCCGGGCGCTCCGACCAGAACGGCCGCAAAAGGTGTGTCCGCATCACCGGCCGAAAGAGACGTGCCAAAACAGGTGAGCCCACCACGGCAACGCCCGCATACGGTTGCAGTTTGCGGGCCGTGACATGCTCCACCAACCGCAGCTTCTGCCGGTAGAGAAACGGCAGGCTTTCGTCTGTCAGCCCTGCATCGACGTCGTCATCCACGAAATAAATCAACCGCCTGCGTCGCGGCAGGGGGCCCGCCCGCCGATCGTGGCGCATAACCAGGCACGCGGTGTCCGAGGCAAATACGGTGGGGCCATGCTGCTGCACCCCTCGATCCAGCAAATCCCTGCAGGAGTTGAGAAAATAGAGATCTGCGGTTGGCGAGTCCGGCGTGCTGAGCACACGGTCAAGCAGGCTTTTCAGCATTGCAGGCCTCGCTGTCATCCTCGGGCGCGCTCGCGCTGGGCCGAACGCTGTCGTGCTTAACGTGGAATTTACGGCTTAAGGGCGAGTTAACGACGGTTCGACAAAAAGGGCTGTCATGATACGCGGTCACAACAAGCTTGCCGTCCATCTACGGGTCCTGCGCGCGCTGATGCTGCGCGAGATGATCACGCGCTACGGGCGTGCATCCCTCGGCTATGCCTGGGCGGTGCTGGAGCCCACAGCCTTCATCGCGCTCCTGTCGCTGCTGTTCGCGCAGGTTGCACACAGCCCGCCTGTGGGGCGCAGTTTCGTCCTATTCTACGCCACGGGTTATGTCGGCTTTCACTGGTTCCACGACATCTCCTCGGTGACCGCACGGTCGGTCTTTGTGAACCGCCCCTTGCTGGCCTTCCCGCCCGTGACTCCGCTCGACACCGTGATCGCCCGGTTCCTGCTGCAAGCTCTGACCGCCATTGCAACGGGCGCGGTCATCTTCGGGACCATCCTTGCAGTCTTCGCGGATCCTATAGCCCTGGACATCCGCGCACTGATGACAGCCTTCGCCCTCGCCGCCGCACTTGGCCTCGGCACGGGGATGGCGAACTGCTGGCTCTTCGCCCAATCGCGCAGTTGGGAACTGGTCTGGGGCGTCATCTCACGCCCGCTCTTCCTCATCAGCGGGGTATTCTTCACCTTCGCCTCTCTGCCCGGCTTCGCGCGGGACGCGTTATGGTACAATCCGCTGATCCACGTGACCGGCTTCATGCGCGCCGGTTTCTACCCAGTCTATGACGCCAGTTACGCCGATATGGGCTACGTTCTGGGCGTGGCGGCAGCGCTGGGCGTGCTCGGGATGGCTGCGATCTGGCGCGCGCCCGCGCGACTGGTCACCCCATGATTCGGCTGGAGCGGGTCAGCAAGGCATTCCGCCGCAACGGCATTCGGCGCCGGCTTCTGGCGGACGTGAGCTTCACCTTGCCGGATGTGCGTGGGCTGGCGCTCATTGGGCGGAATGGTGCGGGAAAGTCCACGCTGCTCCGGGTGATCGCCGGAACCCTGCGCCCGGACACGGGTCGGGTGATTTCGGATGAACAGATATCCTGGCCCATGGGCTTTGCGGGCGGGTTCCATCCGGCACTGACCGGCGCACAGAACACGCGGTTTGTCGCGCGGCTCTACGGCCGAGACCCGGCTGCGTTGACCGACTTCGTAGCGAGGTTCGCCGAAATCGGACGCGCGTTCCGCCTGCCGGTCGAGACCTATTCTTCGGGCATGAAGGCGCGGCTGGCCTTCGCGGTCTCGATTGGCCTCGATTTCGACTGTTACCTTGTGGACGAGATCATCGGCGTCGGCGATGCCGCATTCCGCGACAAGTGCCGCGCGGCGTTTCGCGAACGGCTCGGCAATGCCCGGCTGATCATGGTCTCGCACAACCCCCAAGCGCTAGCGCAGTTCTGCGAGGCCGGGCTGGTGATCGAGAACGGCCGCCTATCCTATCATGACCGATTGAAGGATGCGCTGGCCGCCCATGCCGCAAACCTCGCTCAACCCGTGCCTGCCTGAGGAATACCATGAGTGTTCAGGAGCTTGCCCCGCCCCGCCCACGCCCCAGCGTCCACCATCTGCTGGGCGCCACGGCCCCGCCTGCATCTCGGGCCTGGGGCGCGATCCTCACCTTTGTTCTGATGGTCCTACTGCCGTTCGCGGCAGCGAATGTCTATCTCTGGGCTTACGCGGCGGAGCGGTACGCGTCTCGCACCGCGTTCTCGATCCGCTCGAACGACACGACCGCACCATTGGAGATCTTTGGCGCGATCACGCAGCTCGGCACATCCTCTGCGGTGATGGACGGCGAGATCCTGTACGATTTCATCCAGAGCCAAGCCATGCTGGACGCGGCCGAACAGACGCTGGATCTGGCGGCAATATACAACCGCGCGCCGGAGGACCCCCTGTTCGCGCTTGGCGAGGATCAGCCCGTCGAGGAGCTGCTGGACCATTGGCTCTGGATGACGGATGTCGCGATTGATCCCGGCACGGGGATCCTGACAGTTGAAGCGCGGGCGTTTGCGCCGGAAGACGCGCGGGCCATCGCGGGTGCGATCCTCGAGGCGAGTGCGGCGCTGGTCAACACGCTCTCGGATGCCGCGCGGGAGGATGCGGTACGCCATGCAGCGGGCGAGCTTGAAGGGGCGGAGGCTCGTTTGCGGGCGATACGGTCGGACTTGCGGGCCTTTCGCGATCTCGAGCAGGAGGTGGACCCGACGCAAAACGCTCAGGCCGCGTTGGGTTTGGTGGCCACATTGGAGGAGGACCGGGCCCGCACGCAGGTGCAACTCGACCAGCTCGCAGGCGTGCTGAACAATCAGGCGCCCCGTGTGCAGGGCCTCAGGCGTCGGCTGGCGACGCTGGATGCCAGAATTGCAGAGGAGCGGACGCGACTCGGCAGCGGGAGCACAACCGAGGATGGCCGTCAACTCGCGGATGTCGTGGGCGACTACGAGGAACTGGTCGTGGACCGGGAGTTCGCCGAGCAGGCCTATACGCTGGCGCTGGCGACGTTCGAGCAAGCGCAGGCCGAGGCGCGTCGTCAAAGCCGGTATCTTGCAGTTCATATCGAGCCGACATTGTCGGAGGAGGCTGAGTATCCGGACCAACCGATCTGGCTGGGGGCCTCGCTGGCCGCGCTTTTGGCAGCCTGGGCGATCGCGATGCTGGTGGTGGCCAACATCCGCGAGCGAGGCTGAAGGAACGGTTACCCGGAAACTGCGAGTTGGTCGAAAACTTTCTTAAAGCTTGCCGCCGGGATTTAACGATTCGCTTACCGTCTGCCTGCGATCTTGGCGCCACACCGCCGAAGACACGGTGCATCAGTCCAAGAACGGGAGGCGTGTCAGTATGACCAAGCGTAAGGGGATCTTGCTTGCCGGAGGCACCGGTTCACGCCTGTTTCCATTGACCCATGCTGTGTCGAAACAACTCCTTCCGGTCTACGACAAGCCGATGATCTTCTATCCGCTGAGCCTACTGATCAACTCTGGTATTGATGAAATCGTGATCATCACCACGCCGGCGCAGAGAGCATCGTTCGAAGCCTGCCTCGGCGATGGGCGCGCGTTCGGGATCACGCTTAAGTACATCGTGCAGCCTAGCCCGGACGGGCTGGCGCAGGCCTATCTGCTGGCGGAGCGGTTCCTTGATGGCGCGCCATCGATGATGGTGCTTGGCGACAATCTCTTTTGCGGTCCGGAACTGGAAGCGCAGATCACGCAAGCAGCGTCATGTGCGGCGAATGCCGTCTTCGGATACCCGGTACTTGACCCGCAGAACTATGGCGTGGCGAATACAGACGTCGCAGGACGGGTCACATCGATCGTGGAAAAGCCGGAACTCCCGGTTTCGGATCTGGCGGTCACCGGGCTCTATCTCTTGGACGGGGAGGCGTCCGAGCGTGCGCGCAGCGTAAGACCCTCGATGCGCGGAGAACTCGAAATTACCGATCTGCTCCAGACCTATCTGGAGGATGGACGGCTTGAGGTCGTTCGGCTGGAAAACGGACGCTGGTTCGATACGGGTGCACCATTGAACCTGCTGGATGCCAGCAACTATGTGCGCAACCAGCTTGCGCAGCATAACCGCGCGATTGGTTCGCCCGAATTGGCAGCGTTTAGGCGCGGTCTGATCTCTGTCGATCAGTTGCTCCGGCGCGCAGCGTCCATGCACCAGACAGAGTACGGCCACCTCCTGAAGGGGGCTGCGGTCCGTGGAGTCAGCACGGACCCGAGCCTGCTCGCGACCTCGGCCTGAGGACATGGCCATGTCGCGTTGTCATGAACTTGTCTTGGCTTGCCCGGGATTGGAGTATGTTCGTTTTCTCATTTGTCGTCCGGCGCTTTCAGCTAATGGCGACATAGAATCTGCCATCCTGAACGATTTAGTGGAGTGCCACCGCCATCCTGCGGGAACGCCGCTCAGTCGCATCGTGGCGAAAGTGAGCGCGCGTCCAGGCTGCGAAGTGGTTGTCCTGATCAGGAACGCGAACCTCGTACTGGACAAGGATGTCCCACGTCGCGTCCTGGCCGCACTGGATCAGTTGCCCCCGACAGGTACCTGGTCAATCGCGGCCAGCGGCGGCCTCGGACTGGATGAAACCCGCTATCTTGCGCTCTATGCGTCCAAGAATCCGGCTATCCCCTCCCAGACCGGACCGCGGCCGCTGCTGGATCCGATGCCGGATATGACCCTGATCGCTGCCACGCATGCGCACAAGGTTCTGGATGGTGCATCCACGAAACTGGACACGGCGCTTGAAACAGTTCTGGCAGTGGAAGGTTATCTACACGGACGGGTTTCCGTCTTCGCTCCACGGCTCGTGGCCGGCATCAACGGAGATCTGATGGGCCGCGACCTGAACACCCTCAGGCGCGAGATCCGGGCACATTTCGGGCTGCGGCTGGCAGGGCAGTCGATTCCCACGCTGACCGGCTTGATCGAACTTGAGGGGGAACAAGATCAAGACAAGGTTCGGGCCAATCTGGCGGATTGTGTGCA
>JBCDID010000129.1:0-8895 GCA_038749355.1 Pseudomonadota bacterium
ACCGATTGCGCACTGGTCATGGTCACCCACAACCTGCGTTTGGCAGATATGCTCGGGCGTCAGGCGCGTCTGGTCGACGGGCGGCTGGCATGAACCGCACATTCTGGACGCTGGCGACACTCGCGAGCCACTGGCGACGCAACCCGGTGCAGATCATCGCATTGCTGCTGGGGCTGGCGTTGGCCACTGCGCTCTGGTCTGGCGTGCAGGCCATTAACGCCGAGGCCCGGGCGAGCTATGCCAAGGCAATGGGCCTGCTGGGCGGCCCAGAGGTCGAGGTCCTGCGCCCCGCTGTTGGCACCTCCATGCCGCAGTCAGTCTTTATCGATCTACGTCGAGAAGGTCATCTGGTCTCCCCCTCGGTCGAAGGGGGGATCATCGTCAATCAGCGGCGGTTGCGCATTCTCGGGATCGAGCCGATCAGCCTGCCCACCGCCGCCGCGCCGGAGGGGCTGGAAGCCGCGGGCGAGGCCGATGGCGTGCCGCCGTTCCTGCGTCCGCCGTGGGAAGCCCTGGCCGGGCCGGATACGCTGGCCCGCCTCGCCGGGAACGAGGAGTTGCCGCCGCGACGCGCCGACACCTCGCTGCCCGAGGGCTTGCTGGTGATGGATATCGGGATCGCGCAGCAGGTATTGGGGATGGAGGAGCGGATAAGCCGCTTGATGATGACGGCCGGGACGGGGCTCCCCGCCGAGGTGCTGAACCGGTATGGGCTGGAGCGTGTAGCGGCGACCGAGCGTGATGTCTCGACCGGGCTCACCGACAGTTTCCACCTGAACCTGACAGCTTTCGGGTTCCTATCCTTTCTTGTCGGCCTTCTGATCGTGCGCGCCTGTGTTGGTCTCGCGCTGGAACAACGGCTCGCCACCTTCCGGACACTGCGTGCCTGTGGGATATCCGCCCGTCGCTTGACCATCGCGGTGCTGATCGAGGTTCTGGCGCTCTCGCTACTGGCGGGGCTCGCCGGGCTGGTACTGGGCTACATGATTGCTGCTGCGCTGTTGCCAGACGTGGCGAGCAGCCTGCGCGGGCTATACGGCGTCTCAGTCTCCGGTACCCTTCGGTTCGCCCCCGAATGGGTGCTGTCAGGTTTCGTGATGTCCACCGGCGGCGCGCTGCTGGCCGCGGGGTCGGCGCTCTGGCGGGTCTATCACCTGTCGCCGCTCGCTGCCGCGCGACCCGACGCGTGGCGCGGGGCTCAGGCGCAACAGATCCGGCGTGGCCTGTGGGCGGCGGCAGCCTGCGTAGCGGTCGGAGGGCTGCTCTATCTGTTCGGCGACAGCCTCGAGGCCAGTTTCATCATCATCGGATGTGTGCTGCTGGCCGCAGCTCTTGCCTTGCCAGCCCTGATCGCAGCAATGCTGACACTGCTGGGCCGCGCCGCGCGGTCCGCCATGTCCGAGTGGATGGTTGCCGACATGCGGCAGCAACTGCCGGGGCTATCCTTGGCACTGGTCGCTCTCCTGCTTGCCCTGGCGGCAAACACCGGGGTTGGCACCATGGTGGGCGGCTTTCGCGAGACATTCCTCGATTGGCTCGATCGGCGTCTTGCTGCCGAGGCCTATGTCCGCGGCACGGATGAGGCTCAGGCCCGCGCTATCGATGCCTGGGCTGCCCAACAGCCCGAGGTACGAGAAATCCTGCCAGGCCGGATGACAGACACGGTATTCGCCGGCCAGCCAATCGAGGTCCGCAGCGTAGTCGATGCGCCCACCTATCGCGAGGGCTGGCCAGTGTTGGCCACCACCACCGGCGCATGGGACGCGATCTTCGCGGGCGGGGGCACGATGATCTCCGAACAGCTTTCCTACCGGGTCGGGCTCCGCCTTGGCGACACGGTGGATCTGGGCACTGGGGCGTTACCGATCTTAGGCATTTACGCGGATTACGGGAACCCGAGGGGGCAAGTGATGCTGTCGCTCCCGCAGATCGAGAAGGACTTCCCGGATGCCCGACGGATGGGCACTGGGCTACGGCTGGCGCCCGAGGAGGTCGGCCCCCTACTGACCAGGCTGACCGCGACATTCGACATTCCACCAGACAACGTGATCGATCAGGCGGCGCTGAAGGAGCTTTCGCGCGGGATCTTCGAGAGGACCTTTGCGGTCACGGCAGCGCTTAACGTGCTGACGTTGCTGGTGGCCAGTATCGCGCTCTTCACCGCGCTGCTGACGCTCTTCGACCGGCGGGTGGCACAGCTTGCACCAGTCTGGGCGCTTGGGATCCCACGCCGTCGCCTCGCCGCGCTCGAGCTTGGCAAGACCCTTACCATGGCAGCACTGACGGCAGTGGTGGCCGTGCCGGTAGGCCTCTTGTTGGCATGGTTGCTTGTGGCGGTTGTCAACGTTAAGGCCTTTGGCTGGCGCCTGCCGCTGATCCCCTATCCCGACCAGTGGCTGACGCTGGGCCTGCTGAGCATCGCGGTGGCCGCCGCTGCCGCGATGCTGCCCAGTTGGCGCCTATCGCGCGTGGCACCTGCCCAATTGCTGAAGGTGTTCGCAAATGCGCGCTAGCCTTCTGACACTCTGGCTGCTGCTCGCCCCTGCCATGGCCGCGGCGCAGGGATTCGCCGGACTGGGTATCGATGCCGACGACTACCAAAAACCCGTGTCCGATCGCGTGCTGAGCTTTCCCGCGGACCATGGCCCCCATCCCGGCTACCGGATCGAATGGTGGTACCTGACCGCCAATCTGGAAGGGGCGGACGGGAAGTCCTACGGTGTGCAGTTCACGCTTTTCCGGCAGGCCGGAGCGCCGCCGCCGGAGCGCGAAGGCTGGGCGAACCAGCAGTTCTGGCTGGGCCACGTTGCCCTGACCACGGCGGATCGTCACTTCTACGACGAGAGGCTGGCCCGCGGCGGTGTGGGGCAGGCAGGCGCGGTGGCCGAACCCTTCGCCGCTTGGGTCGATGACTGGCGAATCGCTGCGGTGGGCGATGGTCCCGCGACGGCCCTCGGCTTCGGGGACCTCCGGCTGAAAGCCAATGCCGATGGTTTCGGCTACGACTTGCGCCTGACCACGGATGCACCGCCGGTCCTGCAGGGCGCGGGCGGCTACAGTGTGAAGTCCGACCGGGGACAGGCGTCCTATTACTACAGCCAGCCATACTTTCGGGTTGAGGGCACAACCGAGATCGAGGGCCAGACCATCGAGGTTTCAGGCCGCGCCTGGATGGACCGGGAGTGGAGCAGCCAGCCGCTGGCCGAGGATCAGTCCGGCTGGGACTGGTTCTCGCTCCACCTAGGGCCCAGCACAAAGATGATGCTGTTCCGGCTGCGTCAGGACGATGGCGGGCACTTCTTCTCCGGCAACTGGATCGAGGGGACGGTCAGCACGACGATCCCGGGCGATGACATCCGTCTCGAGATCCTTGAAGAGACCGAGCTTCCCGGTCGCCGCGTGCCGATAAGCTGGCGCGTCTCGGTCCCGTCGCGAGGGGTTGATGTCGAGGTTCATCCGCTAAACCCGCGGGCGTGGAACGGCACCCAGATCGGATACTGGGAGGGGCCAGTGACAGGCACCGGCACACACGATGCCATCGGCTACCTGGAGATGACCGGGTACTAGTTGCGCTCTGCTGGACAAGGTCGCTACCGCGCGCCAATACTGGTCTCTTTACGATCTACGTCCATTGTCAGACCAGCATCGTGTCAGACTTCCGGGCGTTCTTTCCCGATGATTTTCACTATGAAGGCAATCGGGCGATCCACTTCGCGACACCTAGTCTCGCCTGCACGATGCTACATCCGCATCAATCGCCTGTGCTCAGATCTCGGGCAACCCGAAACCCGTATATGTTCAAGCGCCAGTCGGCTGAGTTGCTGAACCGCTGGGCCGAACGGACCTGCCATGGGCGATCCTTGAACGATCCTCCGCGAAGGAGGTATCGGACCGAAGCGCCGCTAACGGATTCATATGCCCACACCGAACCGTCTGTCGGCGCGTTTTTGAAGCTGCCCCGGTAAACGTCTGCGACCCATTCTGAAAGATTTCCAGCCATGTCGCTTAGCCCGAAAGCGTTCGGAGGAAACTGGTCAACGGGCGCAACGCCGACCCATCTGTCAGGACCTTCGGCTGCACCGATGCAACAAGTGTCACGGCCCATGTTAGCGTATGCCCGATCTGGATCATCGCCCCAGTAATTTGCTGTGTCCGTACCTGCGCGCGCTGCGTATTCCCATTCGGCCTCACTCGGAAGTCTGTAGGGCGTCCCGGATACTCTGGTGTTCAGCCACGCGATGTAACTGATTGCATCCTCACGGTTGAGGTTGAAGGCAGGGATATCGCTCCTTCCCTCGCCCTGATCGGGTGCCGCGTAGCCGCCGCATCCGGCATCTGCAACACAGGCATCCCACGCCTCAAAGGTGAGTTCAGTTCGCGCGAGCGCAAACCGATGGACTCGCACTTCGCGTTGTGGGCCTTCCTGTGGGCGCCGGTTTGGTTCCTGCTCGGGAGATCCCATGACGAAAGTGCCCGAGGGAATGACGACAAGTTCCGGACATTCGGCGCATTCCTTGATTATGGATAGGTCGGCGTGATCGCTGAAATCTTCAAGCTGTCCGGCACTCCAGACGTAGGCTGCAATCACAATGCCCGCGAGAACGAGCGTACTTCCAACCATAAAAATCGTACCGCGCGCCGGCTTTCGGATGACATCGGGTACATGTTCGATGCGCACCGGGGTTCGATCCAGTGCTTTGCCAATCGCATCGACCAGCCGCTTGACCTCGCCCCGATACCCTTCATGTGAGAGGCGCGAGAACTGGCGGCGTGCGAGTGGCTTCAACGGCTGCGGCAAGTCACTTTCCTGCGGAACATCTGCACCGTCCAAGAGCACGGGGATCGTGACCGTCGCCTTTCGCGCCAAGGCCTGTGCAATCTCTATCCTGACAAAGTCTTCCGGATCATCCAGACGGCGCTGATCGTCGCCAAGCGTTTCCGAGAGCCAAGTGGGGCCGATGAGCGCCAAGAAGACATCGCATTCAGCAATCTTATCCTCGAGCACCGCAACAAAGTCCTGCCCTGGATCGATTGAGTCGACGTCCATAAACAGACGGTCGTCAGGGAACGTCTGGATCAGCGTATCATGCAGCCTGGACGCGGCCCATTGGCTGTCTGACCGTCGATAACTGATAAATATCGTACGCCCGGACATCACGTGTTCATCTGATCAGCGCAGAGAGTCTACACTGAAATTATCCTGAAGAAACGTTGGTTCAGCCATGTGAGTGACAACATTCGCCGTCAATGCACTCAGAAGGCTCTTTCGTCGCTCCGGTTTGCGAAACATCCGAAGTTCTGACCCCAAAGAAGGGGGTGTGAAGACACATGACCTTTCACAGGTTGGCCTGCCACAACCTGAACCTTGTATTGCCGGTTGCCTCGCCGATGATACTTTTAGCCCGTAAGGCACGGGCGGCATTATTGATCGCCTGTGGCGTCATGCCGGACGCTGCCGCGATGGCGTTGCTCCCGATGACCGGATGTCGGGCCACGGCGTCGACGACGGCCCGTTCGGCTTTTGTCGTTGCCACGCGCGCAACACGATCCTGCCAGATCACAGACCGCTCCAGCAACAATCCTGCTTCGCGTGCACCTTCGGCAAAGGCACGGAGCATGGCGACCATCTTGTCTGCGTCTGTCCCCGGTGTTGCGAGCACGCGCAACCGCCGGGCAGCGCCCGCGAAGGGCACGAAGCTCCCCTGCCCCGCCCCGACCCGGCTCGCGATGACCATCGGCATCACGACATCTTCCGGGCCCGAGAGACCCAGCCAGCGCCATGCCCGGAACAGGATCGCGGCACGGACCAGCCGGTGTGCTCCGGCAAGCGCTGCTGCCACCTGCAGCCAGTCAGAAAGTGCCGTATCCAGTTCTTCACCTTGCGCTCGCGGGAACAGATCGACCGGCAGGCCTTCGTCGAGCGCCGCGTCATCCTGTGCCCGGTGCAAGCCCAAGAACCCCCGCAGTTCCGAAACGCTCAACACCGACGGATCCGCATCTCCAAGCAGGCGCCGCACCGCCCAAAGCGCCTGCTGGTCGCCCGGATCCGCGGCCGCCCGTCGGTCCGCCGCGTAAAACGCCAACCTGTCCCGGGCACCTGCATCGCCGGCCAGCCACATGGCGTCGCCGACCTCCTCGAAGGCGAGCCTTTGGCCTCCTCCCGCGACACGCGCATCATGGCGCAGGCGGGCACTGAGCGATGCTTGCGCTTCGACAGCTTCCAGCAGGATTGCCTGTACATCGGCATTGCGCGCAGCTGCCTGCCATGGGGCGAGCCAGGCGGAGACGCTACCGCTACCTTGCGGTGCCGAGTGTTGCCGGGACCAGGGTACACTCACCAGCCCATTAGCGTCCGATGGATCGCTGAGATGCGGAAACGGGATACGCGGGTCGTGATTATCGTTTGGCATAGTAGCATGGTAACACGTCAACGAAACGCCAGACACCATTTCTTTCGGTACTGGCGCATTTTACGCGCGGATATATTACTCCGGATAAGTATCCCTTATCACGAATGTTGATTTGCTACGCTAAACTAGGCAGAATCGATGTCAGGTGTCGCTTTGGCGATTTGACTGATGGGAGAACCATGAGCAACGAAGACTGCGCTGCGCCCCTCAATCTGTCAGTCTTGCGCTCAGGCCTGCAATGTGCCGAGGCAGATCACTTCGGCTATGCAGAATATCAACGATCACAACCAGATCATGCTGCTCACGAAACACCAGAAAATGCTCTCCTGCCCGACAATACCGCAGATCTTCGGCCCCCTCGATCAGGAGGTCACAGCGTCGACTTGCGACTTCGCCGTTTGCTACGGCGATGCATCGCGCAATCAGTTCACTCTCGTAAATTTCGGCTTGCCGGGCCCCGAAAGCTTCAATCGTCCAACGCGCGATCTCGATCAGACTCTCCTCTGCCTGCCGTGTCAGGCGAAACGGCTTGCTCATGCGCCAGTGCGCGCCGCATCGAAAGCTCTGCGGATCGCGTCTGCGCCAGTACCTTGTGCAAGATCACCATCGTCCGCCTGCGCAAGCGCCGTCTGCAGTTGCGTGCGCAGTTTCAGGACCTCTGCCTCCTGCTCTTCAAGCAGCCTGAGTCCGGCACGCATCGCCTCGCTCGCATTCTGAAAGCGGCCCGATGCAACCAGTGCCTGAACAAGCTGATCCTGAGTATCGGTCAGAACGACATTTCGAGTTACCATCTTACGCTCCTCTTTATTGGCAATATATGCCAATTTGTTGTTAGAAACAATACATCAGCACAACGATCTAGAAGAGAACGGCGCGTGCCATGTGGTCCGCACTCTACTGCGCGGAGGCGTAGATACGATGTTTGCGAACCCGGGAACGACGGAGATGCTGGTGGTAGACGCTTTGGACAAGGTAGCTGTCGACGGCAAGACCATGCGTTCGGTGCTCTGTCTGCACGAAACAGTGTGTAGCGGTGCCGCGGACGGTTACGGTCGCATGACTGGAAGCCCAGCTTGCACGCTTCTCCACTTGGGTGTCGGTCTGGCGAATGCGACGGCGAACTTGCACAACGCGAGGCGGGCGTGCACTCCGGTGGTCAACCTCGTCGGGGACATGGCGACTTGGCACGTCGATAGCGATCCTTTGCTCGCTTCAGACATCGACTCGTTGGCATCTTTCTCGTCGAGGTCCGTGTTGCGTGCCGAAACGGCTGGTGACGCGGCCAGAACGACGGTGGAAGCATTGCTGGCGGTGCGCGACTATCGCTGCGGAGAGTCGCGAGTCGCGACGCTCGCTCTGCCGCACGACGTCCAGCGCGACGCAGCCGTACTCGACGACGAAGAGTCGAAGAAGGTCTCGTTGCTCCTGGAGAGTTGCCGGACCAGCGCGAGCGACGCCGAACCCTCGCTCTTCGAACAGTCCATCGCGGTCCACAACGAGCGATTCGGCGGCAACGACGCCATCCCCAAGCACGTCTCGATGTGCGCGACTGCGTTGAGAAAAAGCAAGTCGGCTCTCCTCGTTTCTGGAACAGGACTCTCCGACGAGAAGGCGCTCGCGGCTCTGTCGGACGTACAGAGAGAAACGGGGTGCTCGATAGTCGTCGAAAACGCCTTCGCCAGGGTCGAACGAGGCGAAGGACGACCGGACTGGATCCGTGCGCCTTACTTTCCCAGCGACGCGCAGAAGTTCTTTTCCAAATTCGAATCTATTGTCCTGTGCGGCGCGAGGGCGCCAGTGGCCATGTTCGGCTACGAGGACGGAGTATCCAAGCTCCTGCCGGAACAAGGCGTCCTCGAAATCGACGCCATGGATGTACCCGGAGCCATCTGCTTTCTCAGAGACAAAGTTCTCGGAGACGCTACCCAAAACGAGAAGAAGTCGTCGCCTCGCAAGTCGCCGGCCGCGGCGTCCTGCTCGGGAAGGCTGAACGCGGGCAAGCTGTGCCAAATATTGGCCAAGACGCAACCGGCACGGGCCATTGTCGTCGATGAATCGTTGACTTCTGGCACTGCGTACTGGGACTGTTCCAAACACTGCCCGCCTTTCTCCCATCTGACTCTGACGGGAGGATCGATCGGCATCGGCCTCCCTCTCGCCGTAGGTTGCGCTGTCGCCTGTCCGGACAGGCGCGTCATCGCATTCCAAGCCGACGGCTCAGGGCTCTACTCGACTCCGGCGCTGTGGACGATGGCCGCGGAGGGCCTGAACGTGACGGTCGTGGTATGCGCCAACAAGACGTACCAGATTCTCAAAGTCGAGCAGCAAAAGCAACGCTTGCCGACTGCCTCTCCCAATGCCAAAAAGCTGACTTCGATCGGAAACGTCGACTGGGTCAGCATCGCGAAAGGATACGGCATGGACGCCGTCGCGGTCACCACCGCAGAGCAACTCGAACAAGCCCTCCTCACCTCGTTCCGAACCG
>JBCDID010000130.1:0-8845 GCA_038749355.1 Pseudomonadota bacterium
GGAGTTCGGCGACGGCATCATGTCCGCCATCGACTTCGATATGGACATCACCCGCATACCCGATCCCAAGGGTGACCGCGTGAAGGTCACGATGTCCGGCAAGTTCCTGCCCTACAAGAGCTACTGATCTTGTGCGCTCGCGAATCAGACGACAGCGGCAGCTGGACTGGGCAAGTTGAAGCGCTAGCGAAGTATGTGAGCTAACTACGAAGAAGCTCCGAAGAGGCCGCCACTGAGGGCGGTCTCACCGGCCTGTCTAATCTCATTCGACGATCGACTTTTCGGTGATGCCTCGGACAGGCTAAGCAGACACTCTCGCCATTGCGGATGTTCCGATCCGGCACGTGTGTCGCGGCGTTGCCCCACAGTCAAACAGTTCGACAGCCCTATAACGAAAGTCTGACAACGCACAAGTCCTGCCGTGGACACGGCGCCGTTTGAATGGCCGAAGTTGGTCACTTGCGCTGATTGCTGCGGCAACTGCGTCTGTCGCGACCACTCTCCGTTCCGGTCGTTGAATGTCCGCAGTCCGAGTTCTGCAGCGCGAGATGCCGGGTGTGCGCCGAGGTTGGGAAAGGGCCGTTTGTCATCGCGACCATGCCCCCGCTCTGCACTTCATGCCGTTCGCAATTCCCAAGATGGACACCCGAACCGTACAATCGCCGCCACCAAGGAGAGTGGCACTCTAAGCATCTTGGGCTTCCATCGGTCCCGTGCTGGGGAAATGAGACTGTATGCGATAGAGTGCCTCCCCCTGAGACAATCGGCGGTGGATAAGAGGTGTAGCGTGAGCCAGTGTGTGGCCCGATATGTGGCCCACTAAGTGGTGTCCAGAGATTTTTTCACTATAAATCAAAGCTTTGCCTGATTTAAGTGGTGGAGCCAAGGGGAGTCGAACCCCTGACCTCTTGAATGCCATTCAAGCGCTCTCCCAACTGAGCTATGGCCCCAGCCGCGCGACGCATACGCCGTGGCCGCGCGCCAATCAAGCGAAATCAGCGATCTTCTAGGTTTCGTCGTCGCCCGAGCGTTTCACGTCATCCAGCTCGCCCATGCTGTCTTCGTCATCCTCGTCGTCATCCAGCAGGACGTCGTCCTGGAAGGACACGGGATCGTCGCTGTCATCCTCGTCGCTCAGCTGAGGCCCCGAGGTTTTCGTATCCTCGTCCTCGTCCTCGTCGTCCTCCACCGTCGCATCATCGTCTTCGTTCGCGTCGGCTGCGTCCAGATCGTCATCGTCGACCAGCAGGTCTTCGTTGTCATCGGCCGCCTTGGGGGCCTTTTCAGCCGCCTTGGTAACTGACGCTTTGGGGCGGGTCAGATCGACCACCTCGCCCGTATATGGGCTGATGATCGGATCCTTGTTGAGATCGTAGAATCTCTGACCTGTGGTCGGGCAGGTCCTTTTCACGCCCCAGTCCGGATTTGGCATCGTGCTGTCCTCGAGTCGTCTCGCGAAGGACAGGCCATTGCCACATGCACGCGCGGCTTGTCAAAGGGTTCCGCTGTCGCGTGCAGGGCGCATTCAAGGTTGATGGATCAATTATGCTGCGACTGCGAAAAAACCTTGCCGCATACATACCTGACCTTTACTCCTAGCGCGTAGAACGGGGCAAGAAACCGGAGGACCGGGCAGTGCTGTACCATGCATACGAGATGACTCATGCGGCCATGGGGCCGATGCGCACCATGGCGCGAATGTCGAGTCAGGCGCTTTCCAGTCCCTTCAATCCATGGGCCATGACCTATCCGGCGCGGGCCACCGCTGCTGCCTGCGAGATGTTCGTCAACGCCACTCGGCGTTACGAAAAGCCCGAGTTCGGCATCGAGCACACCGAAGTGATGGGCGAGGTGGTCCCCGTGGTCGAGAAGCCGGTGCTCGAACTGCCGTTCGCCCGCCTGCTGCATTTCCGCCGGGATCATCCGGTCGCGCAGGCCCGCAACGATCCAAAGGTGCTGATCGTGGCGCCCATGTCCGGGCACTTCGCGACGCTGCTCCGTGGCACGGTCGAGGCGATGCTGCCCGAGCACGAGGTGTTCATCACGGACTGGGTCGATGCCCGCGATGTGCCGATCTCCGATGGCCGCTTCGATCTCTTCGACTACACTGACTACATCATCGAGTTCTGCCGTTTCCTCTCTGCCGAGGGCGAGCGCCCCGCCGTGATGGCCGTCTGCCAACCGGGGGTTCCGGTGCTGATGGCGGCCTCGATCATGGCCGAGGAAGAAGATGGCGCGCGCCCTGCTTCCATCACCCTGATGGGCAGCCCCATCGACACCCGCATTAACATGACCGAGCCCTGCAAACTGGCGCAATCGCGCCCGATCAGCTGGTTCGAGCAGAACGTCGTCGTGACGGTGCCCTGGCCAAACCGCGGCTTCATGCGCAGGGTTTACCCGGGGTTCCTACAGCTCTCCGGATTCATGCAGATGAACCTCGACCGCCATATGGATGCGCATTTCGACCATTACCATCATCTGATCGAGGGCGACGGCGACTCGGCGGCAGCGCATCGGGCGTTCTATGACGAATACCTCGCGGTGATGGATCTGACCGCGGAATTCTACCTCCAGACTGTCGAGACCGTGTTCCAGAAGCATCTGATCCCGCTCGGCAAATACCGGCATCGCGGGCAACTCGTCGATCCCGGACAGATGCGCGATATCGGCCTCATGACCATCGAGGGCGAGAAGGACGACATCACCGGGCGTGGGCAAACCAAGGCCGCGCAGGATCTGGCGACCAATCTGCCCGAGAGCAAGAAGATGCACTATGTGCAGCCCAAGGTCGGCCATTACGGTGTCTTTAACGGCTCGCGGTTCCGCCAGCATATCCAGCCGAAGATCCGGGACTTCATCCGGGCACAACGGGCCATGGTGCGCGGCTAGCCGCGGCGGCTCGTCCAGTGGACATCCAGCTTCAAGATCCGCCCTGCCGCGTGCGTCTCGTGGTCAATGCAAGGGCGCGGCGGTTCACTCTCAGGCTCGATCCGGCCGGTGACGGCGCGATCCTGACCCATCCTCCCCGCGTACCTCGCCGCGATTGCGAGTCGTTCCTGTCCCGCCATTCCGATTGGTTGCGCCGTGCGCTCGAGAAAGCCGGACCCGTAATCGCAGTGGCGCCAGGCGTGCAGATCCCGATCGATGGCCGCATGCGCACCGTGAGCCATCAGTCTGGGCGTCGGGCACCTGAACTCGCGGATGACGAGATCACGCTTTACGGCAGAGGTGCCATCGGCCCGAAGCTGACAGCCTTCCTCAAGAATCGCGCCCGGGACCGTTTGGCCCCTGCCGCGAAAGCATATGCCGAGCAGTTGGGGCGGAAGGTCTCGCGGGTCTCGCTCCGCGATACACGTTCGCGCTGGGGGTCCTGTTCCTCCACTGGTGCGCTCAGCTTCTCCTGGCGGCTCGCCATGGCGCCGGTCGAGGTGCAGGACTACGTGGCCGCCCATGAGGCGGCGCATCTCGTCGAGATGAACCATTCGGATCGCTACTGGGCCGTGGTCGAGCGCATCATGCCCGACTGGAAACCGCATCGCGCATGGCTGAGGACCGAGGGGCGGAAGCTTCACAGCTATCGTTTCGAGGCCAAGGACTAAGGGTCAGCGATATCCGAACAGCCCGCGTCTGTGCCCGCTATCGGCGACAGCCTCCGCGAACCAGAGATCGATTTGCGCCTGCGCTGTCTCTGCCCGCCGCCAGCGCACCACCAACTCCGTCTGCGCAGGTAGCGTCACGTCCTGGGTTTGCCGCATACGTCCGGCCAGTTGCACTTCCATCCCGCCGCTCTCGGTTCTGAGGATGCCCGTCATGCGCTCAATCCCGTTCGGACGGTTGGCAATCAGCCGCTCCGCTTGCTCCACCCTGAAGATGGCGCCGCCGCGGTACTCCAATGTGCCGAACTTCGCGGTGAGATCGTCCGCAGGCGAAAGCGCGTTGAGCTCAGACGCAGCCAGCCCGTCCAGATCCGACGCCGAAAGTGCGCCATGCGGAGCGTCAATCACTGGGCAGTCCGCGATCGCCTCGACCATGGCATGGACAGGAGCGGGGTCCGACAGGTCGCCGCGGCTCAGAGCGATCAGCCCGGCTGCTTCGATCTGCCGCCGGAGAAGCGATCCCAACTCCGGGTCTTCCAAGTGCTGCTTGGCATTGGCGCAGTCGACAACCGTGATGACGCGCCGGTGTTGATCCGAGGCCATGACGGATGGCGCGAGCAACCCGTCCACCTCTTCGGCCTCATGCCCAAGCTCGCGGAGCCTGGCCGACATGGTAGACTTTCCGGCGCCTAGAAACCCGCAGACCAGAATGGGCAGATCGTTCACGGTCTCCATGCCTTATCGAGGTAGATCCCTGCCGCTGTCCGCCGACCGGACACTGCCGCGAGCGAGGAGGTCTCGGAGAACGCGCTCCAGTCGGGCGCACCCCCGCCCTCGGCAAAGGCTTCGTACAGAACCCGCCCGTCAATGTCATCCGGCACCGGGAGCCCGACAAGCCGCATGACCGTCGGCAGGATATCGATGTTCCCGGCGGGCGCATCGATCCGCTGTCCGGAACGGAAGGCACCACCGCCCAGGCACAGCACGTTGTGAAGTTCCCAGGGGCTCAGGCCTCCATGGCACCCGCCGCCCACAGGATATGGTGCGTCGTGCGCACTGAGGCCCGCGAGCCCGTGCTCATTCAACCCGTCATCCGCCTTGCAAACAAGAGCAATGTCCGGTGCGCGGGGATGGTCCAGACCGAGCAGGGCATAGGGCAGGCTCCGACCCAACCCGTCGCGCGTGAAGACCGGTCCGCACCAGTCCTGCGTGCCAAGCCACTCGACGATCCGCACGGTCACGGCGGGGTCCCGCACCCAAAGCCCACCGCCGTTGGCGAGCGCCAGCGCGCAGTCAGCCTCACCCAACCCCACCCGGCTACAGGTAAAGCCAGCCTCTGCAAGCCGCGCAGGCAGATCCAGGTGCCCGCCCGTCAGCGTCAGTTGCCCGTGATCCGACATGGCGATGATCTGCATCTCTCCGGCCTCGATCGCCGCCCGGTGCCGCGCCAGAATCCGCCCGAACGCCCGGTCCACATGGGAGATGATGCCGCGCGCCTCCGGCCCTCCGATCCCGTGCCAGTGGAACGTCTCGTCCGGCTCGCAGAGCCACAGCAACATGGCATCCGGGGCCACCTCGGGTTCGATCACCTCCAGATAGGCATCCACGGCCCAGTCGATCCACGCGGGCGCGGGTGGCTTGGCCTCGGGCAAAGGCCCCAGCTTCCGAACCGTCCGGTCAAAGAGGTCCTGTGGCCAGCACTGGTCCGGCGCGTTCATGGCGAGGCGCGTTGACCCTATCCGTTCGGCCGAATGGTTGATGAGCCGCCCGCCACCAGGGGTTCCGGCGCTGAGGCTCGCGAAGCTCTTGCCCTCGGCATGCAGCCGCTCCGCCATATTGGGAACCTGCAGAACCGGTCCCGCCGCCAATGCCTCCACCAACGCCGCGTCCACGCCCGTGTCCACCATCCGCTCGGGCAGCAGGTCAGCGGCCATCATCTTGTTACCTACGACGCCGTGCTTGCGGGGCAGGCAGCCGGTTGTCACGGCGGACTGGTTAACGCGTGTTTCAGTCGGAAAGACGGCGCGGCTCTGAGTGTACTGCACCCCGCTCGCTGCGAAGGCCGACAGGTTGGGCATCAGTTCGGGCGTCACGAACTCCGGGCGCAGCGCGTCGAAGATGCAGATCAGGACCCGCATCAGAACCGGATCCGGGCGGCTTCTGCCGCGCACTCTGCCCGGATCGGACACGTGACGATATGGTCGTTCACCAACCCGCAGGCCTGCGCGAAGGCGTAGACGATGACTGGGCCACAGAACTTGAAACCTTCGGATTTGAGCGCCTTGGACATCTCCCGGCTTTCGCGGGTCTCCGCGGGAACCTCTGCCGTGGAAGCGAACGCGTTCTGCCGCGGCGCGAAGTCGTAGAACTGCCAAAGGAAGCGGTCAAAGCCCTCGCGTTCCTGAATGCGGAGATAGGCCTGTGCGTTGCCGATGGTCGCGAGGATCTTGGACTTGGAACGCACAATGCCTGCATTGCCAAGCAGGCGCTCGACGTCATCATCCCCGTATCGCGCCACTTTCTCCGGGTCGAACCCGTCGAACGCTTCGCGGAAGGCGTCGCGTTTGCGCAGGATGGTGATCCACGCAAGCCCCGCCTGAAAACCGTCGAGGATCAGCTTCTCCCACAGCGCCCGGGCATCGGGTTCGGGCCGCCCCCATTCGGTATCATGATAGGCGACGTATTGCGGGTCTTCGCCCGGCCATGTGCACCTGCTAGAATTGTCCATGTCCAAGCCTCCCGACCGCGCCGCGTTAGGAGATTCTTAGAACATTCCGCGCTTTTTGGGACAAGGGTTCGGGGGATGACATGGCGAGATGAGGGTAAGGTATGAAGCACTTCAAGCCTGTGAGTACGGCTAACCAGCCATTCGCCCTCGTTGCCCTCGGTGTCGATAACCTCGATACGCTGGAAGAGCTCTTTGGCGAGAAGCTGGCCAACGCCGTATGCGCCGAGCTGCAGAAGCGTTTCATGGCCATCATCCCGCGCATTGCCGAGATCGTCGAGACGCGGCACAGGCGGTTTCTGCTGACGCTGCCCGGGTTCGATGAGCTTGCCGTTCATGGGCTTGTTCACCAGTTGCAACGGGCTGCGGCAAGCGCCCCGGTCGATACGAGCCACGGTGCCGTGGCCGTGACACTGTCCGCCGGGTGTGCGTTCGGCGCGCCCGGGTGCCCTGAGGACCGGGTGCAGGCGCCAGCGCTGCATGCGCTGCACCAGGCGATCCACGACGGCGTCGGCGTGTTCCGGGTCGCGCAGGATGATGCCGCATTGCTGGAGTACAGGTCACGGTTGCTGAGCTTGTCCAAGGCGACGGTGGGGGCTGTCGCAAGCGATGACCTCGCGCTCGCCTACCAGCCGGTTGTCCATGCCAATGGCGGACATGTGATCAGCTTTCACGAATGTCTTGCAAGACTGCGACAGTCTGACGGGAAGCTGTTGACGGCGGCCGAGTTCATGCCCGCAATCGAGCGGCTGGGGCTCGCGCCCATGATCGACCGGCAGGTGCTTGCCATGACGCTGGACACGTTGCGAGCCCATCCCGTCGCGCGCTTCGCCGTGAACATCTTTCCGCACACCGTTCAGGATGCCGAGTGGCTGGCGGTCCTCGAAGCGGCGATTGCCGAGGATGAGTCTGTTGGCGAACGGCTGATCGTCGAGATCACGGAGTCTGCCGCAATCCTGGATGTGGATCGCACGCGCGCGTTCATGGACCGGCTGAGAACCCAGGGTGTGAGCTTCGCGCTGGACGACTTCGGGGCAGGCCACACCTCGATACGGTATCTCAGGGACTTCCGCTTCGACATTCTGAAGATCGACGGACAGTTCATCCGTGATATCGACCGCAACCCCGACAACGCGTTTCTTGTGGACACGTTTGCCCGCTATGCGGAGCGCTTCGAGATGATGACTGTCGCGGAGGCGATCCAGACGCCGGCGGAGGCGCGCTGCCTGCAGGACATCGGCATCGAGTTCTTCCAGGGTTTCCAGTTCGGCTCGCCCAGCCTCAAGCTGGAACCGACGTCAAAGCCCATGCCCGCCGTTGCGGCACAGGCCTGATCTGCTGTGTCAGGAACCCTTGCTCAGTTTCTCCAGTTGGGCCTGCATCGCCTTGAGTTGCTCCTGAAGCGAGACGAGATCGCCGTCGCGAGCACCTGAGTCCTCGGCCTGAGGCGCCTCTGAGTCCGGCTTGGGTGCCCCCTCGGCACCGAACGGCGTGAACATCCGCATTGAGCGTTCGAAGAACTCCATATTGGCCCGCGTGATCTGCTCGAGATTGCTCATGGCGGCGTCAGCCCCGAAAGCCTTGCGCATCTCGGACTGGTTGCGGTTGAATGCCTGCATGGCAGCATCGAGATATCCCGGCACGACCCCTTGCAAGGGATCGCCGTAAAGCCGGATAAGTTCCCGAAGGAAGCCGGTCGGCAGCATGTTCTGATCCTTGCCCTCTTCCTCGACAATGATCTGAGTCAGGACGGTGCGCGTGATGTCCTCACCCGTCTTGGCATCGTAGACGCCGAAATCCTCCCCTTCACGGACCATGGCAGCCAGATCGTCCAAGGTGACGTAACTCGACTTTGCCGTGTTGTAGAGCCGGCGATTGGCGTACTTTTTGATGACGATCTTCTTGGTACCGTCTGCGGATTCGGTCTTGGCCACCGGTCGTCTCCCCCAATTAGGTCGGTCGGATAGTTGCACTGCAATAGCGCACGCGCAACAGATTGTTGCGATTGCGAAACCTGCTCTTTGCTGCAGCTTATTGTGCAGCGCAGCATAATTGTCGCATTGCAGGCCCGGGCGGACTCGTGTCAGAAGCCGCGACAGGTTCGAAAAGACCAACCGGCAGGAGGAAATGCCATGACGAATGTGGTGATCGCGTCCGCCGCCCGCACAGCGGTCGGCTCGTTTAACGGATCCTTTGCAAACACCCCCGCGCACGAGCTTGGCGCCGCTGCCATCAAGGCCGCGCTGGATCGTGCGGGTGTCGATGCAGCGGACGTCTCCGAGACCATTCTGGGTCAGGTGCTTGCCGCTGGTCAGGGACAGAACCCGGCCCGCCAGGCGCATATCCATGCAGGCCTGCCGGTCGAAAGTGCGGCCTGGGGCATCAATCAGGTTTGCGGCTCGGGTCTTCGCGCCGTCGCCATCGGGGCCCAGCATATCGCGCTCGGCGATGCGGGTATCGTGGTTGCCGGTGGGCAGGAGAGCATGAGCCTCTCGACCCATGTCGCCCACATGCGCGCGGGCAC
>JBCDID010000131.1:0-8834 GCA_038749355.1 Pseudomonadota bacterium
AGCACGATTTGACGGGCTCTACTGGAGGAACGAAGCAAACTCGCGAACGTAAACAGCCGCCCTGAAAAAACTCAGCGCAGAACCAGCACCGAGACGAGAGCCGGTGCTGCGTAGATCTTGGCACCATGTGCTGCAGCCAAGACTCGGAGGGCTGACTGCGGTCGCGACAGGTCAAAGCTGCCCGAGACAATTTCGCGATTGGCGCGTTCGCCGACAACCAGGATTTCGCCTCCCGCGTGGCGTTCGATGATCGCGGCGGCCTCGGCCAGTGTCAGACCGTCGGCCAGAAGACGCCCGTGTCGCCAGGCGGCTGCCCCTTCTGCCCACAAACTGTCACGGCGCGCGCCATCCTCGGGTGTCCAACGCAGTCGGTCCCCAGCCGTCAGTCTTTCCATGGCCTCGCCGACCCGAACCTCGACGACGTCTTCATGCACCGAGACCAGAGTGCTGACGCCCAGGCGCGCCACTTCGAAAACGGTCCCAACTGCCCGCGCCTCCAAAGCGCCCGCAGTGACTGTGAAAGGACGCTACGACGCTGCTTCCACCTCGAAGTACACGGCACCCGCAAGCAGGTTGATGTTGCGTTGTGCGCCGTCTGTGTCGTCCACCAGAGCAGAGCGGGCATCCAGAAACGCTGTGTCGCCCGAGCCCAGGACAATCTGTTCGGGCGCATTCCCGGTTCTGGCATCGGCCAACACCCGATTGCGCACATCCTGGCCGAACATCAGGGCCAGCCCCACCAGCAGGCAGGTAAGAACAAAGGGCAACGCAAGGCCGATTTTGCGCCGCCGAGCGCCGCGGGCGCCCCGGACCTGGGCAACCCGGTTCCAGGCCCGCCGCTCCTCCTCGCCTCTTTCGAGAAAGGTCTGTTTCTCCCGCAAGGCCTCGATGTCGTCAGGCGCCTCGAGGAGCCGGAGAAACAATTCCGCCGCCTCGTCAGTCACGCTCTCTTCGCTACCATCAGCCATTTATGGATCGTACCCGGATCAAGCCTGAAGTCATCCGTCGGCGTGCGCCCCACCTAGAGATTGAACGAACAAGGTGGCAGATCGTAAAGGGCTCAGTCGTCCAGCGACAGCGTCAGATCGACCAGTGCCCAACGCACCATCTAATGGGCGCGGGGCTTCGAGACGTTGAGCCTGCGGCCGATCTCTGCAAAACTGCACCCATCAAGCCAGCGCATGCGAAAGGCAGCCCGGGTGCGTGTCGGCATGCGCCGCAGGGCGGCCAGAACCCGCGCCAGGTCGTCCTTGACGATGACAACATGCTCGGTGTTCGGTGCGGCGTCCGGGGCCATCGCGAGCACATCGAAGACGGTCCGCTCGACTTTGTCGCGGCGCCACCAATCGCGGGCCAGATTGGCCACTATGGTTCGAAAGATTGATCGCGCGTCGGTCTCTTTGTAGCCGCGCCCATGCCAGCGCAGCCAGCTGTCCTGCACCAGTTCCTCGGCCACAGCGGAATTGCGGACAAACGAGCGTGCCAACGTGATCTGGTCTTCGCGGTCTTCGACAAATATTGAAAGCGCCGCCGATCCTGCTCCGGAAGTCTTCTTCATGCCACTGCCACCCGTTCCCCGGTCGCCTGGCTGGGTCTATATCCGGCTTGGCAGTGTCTTTCTCAGTCTATCATTCTAACTGCTATCGCGGCGCAGGCAACTGGTGGGCTCACGGTGATGAGGGGGGTGCCAGTCATGCATTGGCGGCCGCGACTTGCCCAAGTCAGGGCAGATCCATGAATGGACGCACAGGATCCATTGCTGGTTCAGAGTCTCCTACAGGACCTTTGCCATCGCCTCGATCAACCATTGTGCGGCTGGTCCTGGCGCCGCGTCCTTCCGGTGACACGCATAGAGCGGCACGCGCATCGCCTCCTGTGGTCTCGCGGAGATATCCAATTCTACAAGATCGCCGCGAAGCAGCGCGTCCTGGACAATATGTGTGGGAACGGTGCCCCAACCCAGTCCCCGCACCAGCATGTCACGCCTGACCACAAGGTCTGCAACTTCCCAGACGTCTTGCACCAGACGGTTGGGATATCGGGGCAGTGCCCGTGATGTCGGGACCAGTTGTCTATGATCGTCCATGTCGGCCTCAAGGAGAGGACGATCCAGCAAAGCCAACGGGTGGTCCGGGCGTGCGACGGCGACGATTTCGACCGCACCCACATGCACCGTTTTCAGCCCCTCGTACTCACTCGTCGCCAGACTAGGGCGCCCAACCAGACCCAGATCGGCGTGGCCGTCCATCACCAGTTGAGGAGCGCCGCCAACCTCCTCGACAAAAAGTCGCAAACCGACGGATGGAAACTCGGTGCGGAACGCATCCAACAGATCGACCAGAGCGGCTCTGGGGGCGACGACGCTGACCGCCAACAGCAGCTCGGTTTCCAACCCCGCGGAGATTGCCCGCGCCCGGGCTTTCAGGTGGTCGACCCTTCCGAGAATGGTTCGCGCTTCTGCCAAGACAGCCCGGCCCGCCGAGGTGATCTTCGGTGTCCTGGTGGCACGATCAAACAATGCCAGACCGATATCCAGCTCCAGCCCCGCGATTGCGTGGCTAACGGCCGATTGGGCCCGATCAAGCTCTCTTGCTGCGGCCGTGAAGCTGCCAGCGTCTGCTATCGCCACCAGCATTCGCAACTGATCGAGTGTGACGCGTTCCAGCATCTTCTTTCCAATCCATCTGTTATTCTGATGGAAAGCACCGATTTTTTCGCAGTTCAAGCAATTATACTGATTAGTAATCTCCCTGCGTCGGCAAGCCAGTCATTTTTGCCGATCAGCTCACAGTCCCGACCCGAAGCCGAGTTCAACTTCGAAGGAAGATCACATGACGGAGATTTCTCGCCGAATGGCCCTGACCGGTATCGCCACTGCGGGCACTGCCATCGCTGCTGCAGGATCTGCTGGTGCCGAGACCACCGACAAATCCCTCTCCGGTAAGGTTGCTGTTGTGACCGGCGCGCGCCGAAACCAGGGCCGGGCATATGCCGTGCAGTTGGCCAAGATGGGTGCGGACATCGTCTTGCATCACCACCGACCCGATGGAGCAAAGGACACGGAGGAAACAGCACGTATGGTGGCTGACGTAGGGGGCCGAACTGTGATTGGCATGGGCGACCTCGGCGATCCGGCAACCGCCGCGCGTCTGTTCGATCTGGCAGAAGCCGAGTTCGGTGGTGCGGACATCCTTATCCACACGGCGGGTGCCATCATCAAGAAGCCGGTTGCCGCATTCACCGACGATGATTTCGAACGCCTGCTCAACGACAATACACGGACCACGTTCTATGCGATGCGCGAAGGCGCTCGTCGGCTGCGCGATGGAGGGCGCATTGTCGCGGTCGGTACGTCTCTGACAGCGGGAACCGCACCGGGCTATGCTGTCTATGCGGGCACCAAGGCACCAGTTGAAGAGTTCACGCGCATGATGGCCCGAGAGCTGGGTTCACGCAGGATCACAGTCAACAATGTCGCCCCCGGACCGCTGGACAACAGCTTCTTCCATGCCGCTGAGACGCCGAAGACTGCGGCTTTTGCAGCTTCTCTTGCACCCTCGGGACGGCTGGGGACCGAGGCGGATATCGTGCCTGTCGTGGCCAGTCTGGCAACTGCGGAAGGCGGCTGGACGAACGGGCAGACGCTCTTCATCAATGGCGGTTACGTGACCCGCTAGATCGACGAGTAAGGTGGCCGGTGCCACCGGCCACCTGCTCCCCATAGAGCAAAGTTTATGATGACAAACCAGAAAGATACGCGCCTTCTCGGCAACGATGTCCCGCCGCAGTTTCCGATCGGTCTTGGGCTGATGGGCATGTCGGACTTCTATGGTCCGGCGGACGAGAAAGAGAGCCTCAAGACGATTCACGCAGCGATGGAGGCTGGAGTCACGCTGTTCGACACCGCGGACTTCTACGGCTCCGGACACAACGAGATGTTGCTGGCCCGCGCCTTGTCAGGGCGTCGGGAACAGGCGTTCGTCCAAGTTAAGTTCGGCGTCCTGCGCGATCCCAATGGTGGCTTCCTGGGTGGCGACTGGCGACCTGCATCCATCAAGAATGCGCTGGCGCAATCGCTGCGCCGCCTTGGGACCGACTACATCGATCTCTACCAGCCTGCGCGCGTACCGCATGATGTGCCGATCGAAGACTGGATGGGAGCCTTGAGCGAGTGTGTACAGGCTGGCTGGGTCAGACATATTGGTCTTAGCGAAGCTGGTGCATCGACCATTCGCGCGGCTCACGACATTCACCCCATCACCGCCGTTCAACAAGAATGGTCACTAATGTCGCGATCCATCGAGGACAGTGTGCTCCCAACTTGCCGCGAACTTGGCATCGGGGTCACCGCCTATGGCGTGCTTTCGCGAGGGCTGTTGTCCGGACACGTACACGCAGACACCTTTGCCGCACGACGGGAGTTTCGCAATATGGCGCCAAGGTTCGCGGGCGCCAATCTCGCGCAGAATCTCTCTCTGACTGCCGCGCTGTCGAGTCTTGCCGGAAAACTGGGCAGCACCGCCGCGCAACTGGCGATTGCTTGGGTTCTCAGGAAAGGCCGAGACGTGCTTCCCCTCATTGGTGCCAGGCGACCTGACCAGCTTTCCGGGGCGCTCGGCGCAATGGAGATCGACCTCACGCATGAGGAGATGGCGAGGATTGAAGCTGCCGTGCCGGCGGAAGCTGTTGCGGGCGCACGCTATGATGAACACGGTATGCAATTGCTGGATAGCGAAAGGGTATGATTCTCCGAGAAGTCGTACTGCAAGTTGCCAGTTTGTGCCTGTGCTGCCATTAACACAGCATTCGATGACACTGAAGATGATGGTTCCTGCTCGGCGAGGGCTCCTGCCACTGATCCCGTGACAAAAACACAAAGTCGTGAGATCTCCGTGCGTCCTGCAGAGCTGCGGGACCGTTCGGTGGTGAACACCAGCAGCGCCCGAGATCGCGCAACTGCTCAGGCGGCCGCACGGGCCGGGGCCAACTCCGGTCCCTCCACCGTGATCCGATGCATCAGCCGTCTGTGCCCATCATAATCGTTGATCGCCTTGTGCCAGGTCGCCCGGTTGTCCCAGATCACCACCGTGCCCGGGCGGTACCGGACGCGGCAGGTGAACTCGGGCTGCACCGCGTGTGCGTAAAGCTGTTCCAACAGGGGTTGGCTGTCCTTCTTGCTCCACCCGTCGAAATGGGTCGTGAAATCCCCGTTGACGTACAGAGCCTCGCGCCCGGACAGCGGATGGCGGATCACCAACGGGTGCAGAGCATCCTGGGTGGCAAGGTCAGGGTTGCCGATCCGCCCCGTCTTCGCGGCCTCATCGCCCTGCCGGCTTGCGCCGAATGCATGACGCGAGGAGTGCCAGACCTTCATGCCCCGCAACGTATCCTTCATCCCGTCCGAAAGCGCATCGAACGCTGCATACATCGAGGCGAACATCGTGTCTCCGCCGACCTCCGGCGTCTCGATGCAGTGCAGGATCGAGCACATGGCGGGCGCCTGATCGTAGGAGTGATCCGTGTGCCAGTTCTCGCCGATGGCCCGCTTCTGCCCCGGCTCCTTCAGAACCATCGCGACTTTCTTGTGGCCGGGCACGCGTGCGAAGAACCGGTTGACGTTGATGGGCCCGAAGCGTTCGGCAAAGGCGATCTGGTCATCAGGCGTGATCTGCTGGTCACGGATCGCGATCACGGAATGATCGGTGAACGCCTGGAAGATCGCGTCGAACTGGCCGGGATCCTTGACGTCGGCCCCCAGGATCTCGGCCCCCAGGGCACCTGTCAGCGGTTTGACTTGCATCCTCACCTCCCCGTTCATGGGTTGTTAGCCGTTCTCCGGGAAGAGTGCGCCGGTCAAACGGAGGCGTCAATGAACCTCTATCACGTGATGGTGGACTTGAAGGACGATGCCAAGGCGCTGGTGTTCGCCAAGGCGCTGGATGACTGGCTGTCCTATCTGCAAGGGCAGGGCAAGATCCGGAACTGGCGTCTGATGCGGCGCAAGCTGGGGCTCGCCTCGGACGCACACGGGGATTTCCTGCTGGAGATCGAGGTCGACGGGCTGGCGCATCTGGATGAAGCGTTCCGGCACGTGTCCAGCCATTCCGACGACGTCGAGCGGTTGTACGAGCCGGTGCACAAGTTGATCGCCCGCGCCGAGGTCGGGGTATACCGCCTGTTCCCGGATGCGGAGCGGGCCGAGCGTGTCGCCTTGCTCTAGCCTGCGGCTTGCGCGGCGGTAATCGCGATCATCTGATAGGCATCCTCGGCACTGCATCCGCGGGAGAGGTCGTTCGCCGGTGCCGCCAGACCCTGCAGGATCGGGCCAAGGGCCACGGCTCCCCCAATCCGCTGCGCGATCTTGTAGCCGATATTGCCCGCGTTCAGGTCCGGGAAGACGAAGACGTTTGCCCGTCCCGCCACATCCGACCCCGGCGCTTTCTTGGCCGCGATGTCTGGCATGATCGCGGCGTCGAACTGCAACTCTCCGTCGATGGACAGTGCCGGGGCCCTGTCCCGCGCGATCTCCGACGCCTGCTGGACCTTGGTGACCGAGGCATGCCGGGCGCTGCCCATGGTCGAGAACGACAGCATCGCGACCCGGGGCTCCTCACCCACCATGGCGCGGAACGAGTCCGCCGAGGCGATGGCGATCCCTGCCAGTTCCTCCGCTGACGGGTCGGCGACGAGCCCGCAATCTGCGAAGACCACTGGCCGGTCGAAAGGCGCGCGAAGCAGCATCAGGAAGAAGCTCGAGACGATGTCCTGCCCGGGTGCGCGTCCGATCACCTGAAGCGCTGCGCGCACTGTATCCGCTGTCGTGGCGACCGCGCCGCCAATCGTGCCGTCTGCTTTGCCCTCGCGGACCATCATGGCGGCAAAGACCAGCGGATCGCGCACCGCCTCGGCTGCGGTGGCCGGGTCGATGCCACGGTGCTTGCGCAGCTCGTGATACGCAGTGGCAAAGCCGTCGGTCAGCTCGGAGACCGAGGGGTCGTGGACGTGGATCGATGCCGCCTCTTGGGCGTCACCTGCGCGTTCCGCAAAAACCTCCGCCCGCGCCACAACATGCACCTGCGCCAGCCCGTCACGGGTCGCCCGAAGGGCTGCCTCTACGATCCGCGGGTCCTCGCCCTCGGACAAGACGATCCGGGGGCAGGCCGCACGGGCGCGTTCGAAGATCGCATCCAGCACATCCATCGCGCGCACCCGGGTCGGATTATTCGGCAGCGATCTGCGGGACCATGTCGGCGGGATCGATCCCGGCAACCTCGACCGGCTTCTTCATGGCGTCGCGGCGGAAGGGCTCACCCAGTTCCTGGTTGATCATCGCCTCGATAAGCGTCGTCTTGCCATGGTTCATCTGATCGTCGATGGCCTTGTCGAGCGCCGCCGTCAGTTCATCCATGGTCCGCGTCACGATCCCCTGCAGGCCGCAGGCCTTGGCGATCCCGGCATAGGAGACCTGTTCGTCCAGTTCCGTGCCCACGAAGTTGTCGTCGAACCACAGTGTCGAGTTGCGCTTCTCCGCACCCCACTGATAGTTGCGGAACACAACCTGGGTTATCGGTGGCCACTCGCCCCGGCCGATGGCGGTCAGTTCGTTGACCGCGATGCCGAAGGCGCCATCGCCCGCGAACCCGACTACAGGGACATCCGGACGCCCGATCTTTGCGCCAACGATCGAGGGGAGGCCGTAGCCGCACGGGCCAAAGAGGCCGGGCGCGAGGTACTTCCGGCCTTCCTCGAAGGACGGGTAGGCGTTGCCGATGGCGCAGTTGTTGCCGATGTCGGACGAGATGATCGCCTCGCGCGGCAGGGCCTGCTGGATCGCGCGCCAAGCCATGCGGGGGCTCATCCATTCGGGCTTGGCGGCACGGGCGCGCTCGTTCCATGTCGTGCCCGGATCGTCGTCCTCGTGGTCCATGGACGACAGTTGCTGCGCCCATGTCGATTTCGTCTGCGCGATGGTGTTCTTGCGATCCGCGCGGTTCTCATCGCCCGCCGTGCCCGAAAGCCCGGCCAGGATCCCCTGCGCCACCTTGGCGGCGTCGCCGACAATGCCGACGCTGACCTTCTTGGTCAGGCCGATCCGGTCGGGGTTGATGTCGACCTGTATGATCCTGGCGTCGGCGGGCCAGTACTCCATGCCATAGCCGGGCAGGGTCGAGAATGGGTTCAGACGGGTGCCCAGCGCCAGCACTACATCAGCCTTCTTGATCAGCTCCATGCCCGCCTTGGAGCCGTTATAGCCCAACGGCCCCGCGAACAGCGGGTGCGAACCGGGGAACGCGTCGTTGTGCTGGTAGCCGACGCAGACCGGGGCATCGAGCCGCTCGGCCAGTGCCCGGGAAGCATCGATACCGCCATCGGACAGGACCACGCCTGCACCGTTCAGGATGACGGGGAAGCGCGCGTCCGACAGCAGCCCGGCCGCCTCGGCCACCGAGTTCTCGCCGCCGGGAGAGCGTTCGAACTCGATCGGGTCCGGGATCGCCACATCGATGACCTGGGTCCAGTAGTCGCGCGGAATGTTGATTTGCGCAGGGGCGGACAGCCGCTTGGCCTGGGAGATGACGCGGGCCAGCACCTCGCAGACGCGGGTCGGGTCGCGGACCTCCTCCTGATAGGCAACCATATCCTCGAACAGTTTCATCTGTTCGACTTCCTGAAAACCGCCCTGGCCGATGGTCTTGTTCGCGGCCTGCGGGGTGACCAGCAGCAAGGGCGTGTGGTTCCAGTACGCCGTCTTGACGGCGGTCACGAAGTTGGTAATCCCGGGGCCGTTCTGCGCGATCATCATGGACATCTTGCCGGTGGCGCGAGTGTAGCCA
>JBCDID010000132.1:0-8819 GCA_038749355.1 Pseudomonadota bacterium
GAGAGACATCATTCGCGACGATCCAGTCGCACCCTTTTCGTCGCGGTGAGGGTTCCGTCATCATGATGGATACCACCGCCAGCCGCCGCGGTGTTTCCGGAGAACGTGCTGTTGGAAATCTCCACATCACTGTAGTTCCGAATCCCGCCGCCACCCTCTTGGGCCTCATTGCTGTCAAAGGTACTATTCGAAACGTCGAGCGTGCCAAATCGACTGTAAATCCCTCCGCCAGCACGCGCAGTGTTGTCGGCGAAAGCGCTGTTAAGGATGTAGGCAGCGCCAATAAAAGACGACAATCCTCCTCCTACATCGGCGGAGTTAAGCCCGAGGGTGCTGCCGGTTATGGTGAGAATGCCGTAATTTTGGATTCCGCCACCGTAGTCGGCTGCGTAGTTGTCACTGATGTAACTGCCGGCGATCGTGGCGCGCCCATTACCCGAGTTGAAGATCGCGCCGCCGTCAGACAGCGCATAGTTACCGAATACCTCGCTATCCGTCACATAGAGGACGCCGTTGTTGAAGATCGCGCCGCCGTCCAACGCGGTGTTTCCGGCGACGGTGCTCGACGTCAGGGTCAACTCTGATTCCACAACTATGGCGCTGTCATTCCCACCACCGATGGACAGGTTGCTCAGCTCGGCTGCTCCGCTGTCGATACGGAACACCCGGCTCGCATTGTTGCCGCTGATCGTGATGTCCGCGGCGCCATCTCCGTCCACGTCGCCATCGATGCTGAGGTCGGTTGTCAGCACCAGCTCTGTGCCGCCAAGCGTGATCGTGCCGGGCCCCGTTGCGAACGTGATTGCGGAGGCGTCCGCATCCGAATTCGCAAGGGTCACGGCCTCGCGCAAGCTGGTCAGCCCGTCGGTGTCGTCCACCACGTCATCCAGCGTCGTGACCACGATTGGCTGAGGTACGACGCTGAGGGTTGCGATGATCTCCGTCGCGGCGGGCGCGGTCTCCTCGTCGCCGATGGTGAAGGTGATCTGCCGGTCGCCGGGCGAGGTATCGGTGGTCGAGAACTGGACCGCTCGGATCAGCGCGTCGACCAAATCGTTCGTCTGAGCGGTGAAGGGAATGTCCGTGACCGAAACCGGCGGCAGGCCCGTGTCGGCGACATCCGTGATGGTGAGGCTGTTCGTCCCCAGCCCCGACACTGTGAAGATCGGCGTATCGGGCACACCATTGGGCGACGGCCGGGTCAGGGTGCCGGTGCCGTCTCCGTTATCGACCAGCGTGAAACCACTGAACGATGCGGGCAGGGTAAACGCATCGTCCGGATCGGACGAGCTGATGGTCAATGTCTCGAGCTCATCCTGAATGCCGTCCGGAATGGCGTTGGCATTGGCAAAGGGTTGCGACAGCCCGCCGATTTCGTGATCGAGGATGGTACCGGTCTCGATTGTAGATTGGGCCATGAGAAGTCTCCCCGGATCGAACAATATGCGAGTGGCCGACCGCAGCAGCGCGGAACGGTGTCTTCAGGCTGGCATGCAGGAATGCTGGCTATGGATGATGAGGCGGTGGCCGATGCCGCGCGCCCCAAAGAATTTCGTAGAACACAGACTGCCAAAACGCCCCAACAACTCCAATTGCAAAAAAACCCCCCAAACAAAAAAGCACATACCCCCCAGAATGCGACAACGCAACAGCACTGAATTGCCCGCAGAATTAGGCGATGATGGGGCGATTGGAACGGGAAATTCAGGCGCCCGGCATGATTTGAAACCGCGGCGTCAGCCTGCTTGGCCTAGTTCCGCGCATGGCTTCGGGCGTCTGGGACAGGGGCTTGCGAACATCCGGATGGGCAAAGGCTCCATCCAGCAACGCGGTCATGACCCGTCAGTGGCGCCGGGTGGCAGCTTCGCGAATATTGCGGATGTTGGCGCCATAGACCTCCGGCGCATCCACCGAGCCGCCCTTGAACACGGCGGAGCCTGCCACCAGAACATCCGCCCCGGCGGAGGCCACGAGCGGCGCCGTCGACGGGTCCACCCCGCCATCAATCTCGATGTGGATCGGCCGGTCCCCGATCATCTCCCGAAGCCGCCGGACCTTCGTGGTCATGTCGATGAACCTCTGCCCGCCAAAGCCCGGGTTCACGGTCATCACGCAGATGAGGTCGGCGAGGTCCAGCACATGCTCGACGCTCTCGGCCGGGGTGCCGGGGTTGAGCGCGACGCCTGCCTTCATCCCCGCGCCCCGGATCGCCTGAAGCGTCCGGTGGATGTGCGGGCCAGCCTCGACATGGGCAGTCAGGATATCCGCGCCCGCCTCGGCATAGGCGTCGATATAGGCGTCCACCGGAGAGATCATCAGGTGCACGTCCATCACGGTCTTCACATGGGGGCGGAACGCCTTCACCGCGGGTGGGCCGAAAGTGAGGTTCGGCACGAAGTGCCCGTCCATCACGTCCACATGGACCCAGTCCGCGCCCTCGGCCTCGATCGCCCGGATCTCCGCTCCGAAATTCGCAAAGTCGGCGCTGAGGATCGACGGCGCGATCTTGATGGAACGGTCGAACGGCATGGCGGGGTCTCCGGTATTGGTCGCGCGCAAACTGCGCGATCAGGCGGCCCCAGTCCAGAGCTTAGGGCGCTTCCGGAACAACCTGCGTCACGAATGCCCTGCCGCACTGCGTGTTCTCGGGCCATTCGCGATGCCGTTGGTCCAGATTGGTTCGAAAGCGCCCGAGCTACTCGAGAATGTCGTAGACGTGGATCGCCGCGTCATCCCAGCTTTTCTCTTGGTTCGCCTCGCAGAAGCTGAGCGCGAGGGCGTAGATCTCCTCGTTCTCGACGTTCTTGCCGGCGACACCATTGGCACCGAGCAGCTCGACGGCGTAATTCCGCGCGCTGATATAGCCGAGCAACCACCACTTGTTGTACTCGCGGTAGTGTTCGTTCCCGTCCTCCTTGATGATATCAAGGCAATCGACGCTGCCCTTCACCGTGTATTCAGCCGAGGCCGGCAGCACCGACGCGCCAAGGATAAGGCACGCCGCAAGTAGTCTGGTCATCGTTACGCTCCGTCAGGAGTAGGGATCCAACGCGTCACGCAAAGCATCACCGACAAACGAGAACGCCAACACCACCAGTATCACCGGGATCATCGGAGCGAGGATCCACGGGTAGATCTCCAACGCGCCGAGCCCCAGCTTCAGCGCGTCATTCAGCATCAGCCCCCAACTGACCGAGGGCGAACGAATACCAAAGCCCAGGAACGACAGTGCTGTCTCACCTAAGATCATCGCCGGGATAGAAAGGGAGGCCGACGCGATCAGATGCGACATGAAGTTGGGCATCATATGGGCCCGGATAATCCGAGAAGGTTTAGCACCCATTAACTCTGCCGCGCGGACATAGTCCTCCTCGCGCAAGGCGAGGAACTTACTTCGGACCGCACGCGCAAGCCCCGGCCAGTCCAACAGCCCCAGGATCACCGATATCATCGCGAACACGGCCAGCGAGTTCCAGTTCACCGGCACCGCGGCCGAGAGCGCCAGCCATATGGGAAGCTCCGGCAACGACCGGAAGATCTCGATCAGCCGCTGCACCGTCGCATCCACCCAACCGCCGAAATACCCGGCAGCGCCCCCCAGCACGAGCCCGATCGCGAAGCTCACCGTCACCCCGATCAGCCCGATGGTCATGGAAAGACGCGCGCCGTGCAGCATGCGGCTCAGCACGTCGCGGCCCAGCCGGTCCGAGCCCAGCAGGTAGAGGTTCCCGCCCTCGGGCCGGCAGATGACCTTGAAGTTCATCGGGATAATGCCGAGCAGGTGATAGTCGTCGCCGCAGTTCCGGAACATGGTCACGGGCTGCGGGCTGTCATAATCGGTGGTCGACTTCAGCAGACCGGTGGGCACGTCATAGATCGTCTCGGTCGGATAGGTGTGAAGGCCGACATGTTCGCCGTCATGGTAGAAGTAGAGCCCCTGCGGCGGCGCATGGATCCCGTCCTCGTTGAAACGGTTTGGATCATAGGGCGCGATCACCTCCATGAACGGCAGCATCAGGTAGATCAGCGCAAGGAACGCCGCGCAGACCACCCCCAGCTTGTGCCGCCGGAACCGCCGCCAGACCAGCACCCAGGTCGGCGCGTCCAGATCCACGCGGTCCAGCACCTGCCGGTCGGCATGCGGATCGTAGTCGTCCGGGGCGACGTAGTGGGGCATATCGGACATCTACGCGCTCCTCCGATTGCCACCCATACGGATGCGCGGGTCCAGGATCGCCAGGAGAATGTCCGAGATCAGCATCCCCACCAGGGTCAGCGCCGAGACGAACATCAGGATGAACCCGGACATATAGATGTCCTGGGATTTCAGCGCCTGCAGCAGGATCGGGCCAATGGTCGGCAGGGACATGATGACCGAGATGATCACCGAGCCCGACACCAGTTGCGGCATCAGGTTGCCGATGTCGGCGACGAACGGGTTCAACGCCATGCGCAGCGGGTACTTGATCACGCGCTTGGTGGGGCTGACCCCCTTTGCGCGCGCGGTCTCCACGTAAGGCTTGTGCAGCTCGTCCATCAGGTTCGCGCGCAGCCGCCGCATGATCGCCGCCGCCGCCGAGGTGCCTATCACGATGGTCGGCACGATCAGATGCGTGAGGATCGAGACGAACTTGTCCCAGCTCATGGGCTGGCCCTCGTACTCCCGCGCCATGAGGCCACCGATGGGAATGTCGAAATACTGCGCCCCGTAGGCCAGCATGATCAGTGCGAGCAGGAAGTTCGGCGTCGCCAGCCCGATATAGCCGACAAAGCTGGACAGGTAGTCGATCCAGGAATTCGCGCGGACGGCGGCAATGGTGCCCAGGGGCAGGGCGACCACATAGACAAACAGCAGCGCCGAGAGGTTGACCACGATCGTCAGCACCGCCGTCTCGCCCACCACTTCCGCCACCGGTTGGTCCAGCTCGAAGGACCAACCAAGCTCCCCCTGCAAAAGCCCCGCATAGCCGTTGATCCCGGGCGCGAGACCCATCCAGATCAGGTACTGGTGCCAGACCGGTTTATCGAGCGCGAACTCGGCCATCATCGCCTCGGCCTTGGCAACGCCCGCCGCCTCACCCGTCGCCTTCATCTCGGCGATCTGGTTCGAGAGGTAGTTGCCCTCGGGCAGGTTGATGATGCCGAAGATCAGCACCGAGATCGCGGCCAGCGTGACCAGCATGGTGCCGAAACGGCGGATCAGGAACATCAGCATGGCGCCACCGCAAAAGGCAGCGCCCGGACAAACGCCGCGCCCCGCGTAGGGTGCCATCCTTCGGCGCCGTCAGGCGACGTTGATGCACCCATGACTCCCCTGAAAAGGGTCACTGCGCCCGGCCTCCCTCGAAGAAGAACTCGTCCATGCGATGCACGCCCAACTGCCCACCGGGGTCCCAGGCATAGATCCCCTCGGCTGGCACGTTCTTCAAAGCCGCATCGTGGACCAGCGGGACAGGGGCTCGGCTGACCGTTCCGATGCAGAAGACCTGATCCGCGTGCAGCGCGAGCATCTCGCGCCAGGCAGCGGCCTTGGTCGCCTCGTCGGGCGCGCCAGACCACTCATCGAACAATGTCATCAACCGATTGGCCTCGGGCAGGTCCGGCTTCTCACCCGATGCACCCTTGGTCTGGTAGTACTGCCCCCATTTCGGCCAGGTAAAGGTCGCCTGATCCACGGGCGCCAGCTCGCTCGGCGCGTTGTCCGCCGTCGGGATGCCGATGTTCCAGCCATACCAGGCCACCATCATGGTCTTGCCCGTGTAGGCGCGATTGCGCAGCACATCGCGATCCTGAGGTTTGACCAGTAGCCGGATGCCCAGCTTCTCCCATGTGGCGGAGATCAACTCCAGCGTATCCTCGACCTCGGAGCGCTCGCCTGCCGTTTCGACAATGACCTCCATCAGGCGGCCATCGGGCAGGCGACGGATGCCTGCGGGATTGCGCTCGACCAGTCCCAACTCGTCCAGCAGCACGTTCGCAGTGGCCAGATCGAACTGCGTCCAGGCCGACGTGTTGGCGGCGTCATAGAACGGGCTTTCCTCCAGTGCGCTCACCCCTCCCGGGGTCGCGAGACCGTAATAGAGCACCTTGTTGATCGCCTTCCGGCTGATCCCCATCGAAAGCGCCCGGCGGAAGCGCACATCCCGGAACAGGTCGCGCCAGACCGGGTCCGCATAGTTCAGGTTCGGATAGATCGCGACCTCGCTGGCCGAGCCGGAACGCCAGAGGCGGGTCTTGAACCCTTTCTCGTCCTCCTTGGACTTCAGCACCGGCGCGTCCGCGAATCCGAGGCTGCGGATCTGCAACGTCGCCTCGCCCTGTGAGACCTTCAGAGGGATCAGCCCGGACGCCGCGATCTCCAGCTCCACCTGATCAAGATAGGGCAGTTGCCGCCCCTCCGCGTCGATCCGGTGGTAGAACGGATTGCGCTTCAGAATATACCGCTGCGAGTTCTTCTTGTTCGTGTTCACCCAGGGCTGAAGGATCGGCAGCTTCGGATTGTCGGCCTTGTAGAGGTTGTCCTTGCGATTGTGCAGCGCGGCCCAGGTCTTCTTGCCGGAGGCCTCGACCTTCGCGGCCAGCTTCTCCGCGTTCGCGTATTTGGGGTGGTACTTCTTCATGTAATGCGACGGGCGGTAGATGTAGACGGGCCGGGCCTGCGCCAGCGCGGGCAGGAAGCGCGGGTTGGGCGCGTCCCAGGTGTAGCGGATCGTCACCTCGTCGATCACCTCGACCAGGGGCGGTTTCCCGTTCACCAGCATCTGCACCGGCGGGCCGGAGGGCGAGAGCTCCTTGTTCTGCGCCACATCTTCCCACCAATACCGCAGATCCTCGGTGGTGAAGGGCGCGCCGTCGGACCAACGATGGCCACGGCGCAGGATCAGCGTGACGCTCCGACCGTCCGCCGAGACCTCGAAGTCCTTCAGGAGATCCGGGACCAGTTCGTAGTCCTCGTTATACCCGAGCAGCCGCGCGTAGCCCCAGACCGACATGTAGCGCACGTCCTTGGAGCGGCTGACGAACATGCGGAGCGTCCCGCCATGTTTGCCCGCCTCCCGGCCACGATTGGCCATGTCCACCACCAGCGGCTCCTCTGGGATGCGGTCGGCGATGGCGGGTAGGCCCTCGGCCAGGCCCTCGGTCTCGATCAGCGGGCCGTCATAGGCCATAGCCGAGACGGGCAGCGCGGCGGCGAGAAGGAACGCGGCAACGGATCGGATCATGCGGTGGTCCTCACGTAATGGCCGGGGGAAACTTCGTAGAGCCCGGGTGCTTCAGTCCCGTGGAACCGGAACGGTTCGGGCCAGTCCGAGGGCTCGCCCGCGCCTGCCGCCACGGCCTTCAGGTCGAGCTTGCGATCAAAATCGGGTTCGGGCGAGGCGGCAATGAGCGCGCGGGTATACGGGTGGCGCGGGTCTTCGAAGATGCACTCGGTCGAGCCTTCCTCGACCACGCGGCCACGGCGCATGACCAGCACGCGGTCGGCCAGCGTCGCCACGACCGCGAGGTCATGGCTGATGAAGATGTAGGACAGCCCCATCTCCTCCCGCAATTCCGAGAGCAGCTCCAGCACTTCGCGCTGCACGGACACGTCCAGCGCAGAGGTCGGCTCGTCACAAACCAGAAGCTCCGGGTTCAGGATCAGCGCGCGGGCAATGGCGATGCGCTGGCGTTGCCCGCCGGAGAACGCGTGCGGGAAGCGGGCGAGGTGCTCAGCATTCAGGCCCACACGCTCCAGCAGATAGGCCGCCTTGTGCAGACGATCCGCGCGGCTGCCAACATTGTGGACCTTCAAGGGCTCGGTCAGGATGTCTTGGATCGACATGCGCGGCGAAAGTGCTGCATAGGGGTCCTGGAATACCATCTGCGCCTTGCGGCGGAACTCGGTGATATCCGCACCCTGCAGTGTGGCGATTTCCTGCGGTTTCCCGCCACGAGCGGTGAACTCCATCACCGCGCCCGCATCGGGACGCTCGGCCCGGAGCAATAGCTTGGCGACCGTGGATTTGCCAGAGCCGGACTCGCCGACAACGGCGACGGTCTTGCCGCGCTCCAAGGTCATCGAGAAGTCGGCCAGCGCCAGCACCGGCGCATCCGGTTTGCCAAAGGCGCGGCGACGGCCAGGATAGGTCTTGGCCAGATTGGCCACGTGGATGATCGGATCGACCTTGGGTTCGGCATGGCAGGTCAGCTCGTCCGGCACCTTGGGCGCGGCGGCGATCAGCGCCTTGGTATAGCCGTGCCCCGGAGCACCGAGGACGTCCCGCGCAGTGCCGCTCTCGACCACGCGCCCCTTGCGCAGCACGACGACCTTGTCCGCCATGTTGGCCACGACGCCGAGGTCGTGGGTGATCATGATGACGGAGGTCTTGTGGTCGCGCTGCAGCCGGTTCAGCAGATCGAGCACCATGGCCTGCGTGGTGACGTCGAGGGCAGTGGTGGGCTCGTCGGCGATGACCAGTGCGGGATTGGCGACCATGGCCATGGCGATGACCGCACGCTGTCGCAGACCGCCGGACAGCTCGAACGGATAGGCGGACCAGGCGCGCTCCGGGCTTGGGAACCCGACCTCGCCGAAGATCTCCAGCACCCGGTCCTTGACCGTACCGTCACCGGGGCGCCCGTGGATCTGCAACACCTCGCCCACTTGCGCGCCGATAGTATGCAGCGGGCTGAGCGCGCTCATGGGTTCCTGAAAGATCATCGAGATCTTGGAGCCGCGGACTTGCCGCATCTGCCGGTCCGTCAGGCTCAGAAGATCACAGCTTGCGCCACCATGGTTGAATGTGGCGGTTCCCCCGGTGATGCGCGCCGCGCGC
>JBCDID010000133.1:0-8777 GCA_038749355.1 Pseudomonadota bacterium
CTCGAAGATGTCGAGGGCGGTGCCCTGCAGCGCATGCAGCAAAACATAACGCTGGACAACGGGATCAAGAAGCCCGGCAGCATCACGCTGGATAATGGTATCCGCCAATCCTCGGTGTTTGAGCCGAACGACAAGAACTGAGGATCGCATGGCCGACAAAAACAAACCGCAAGCCATCTCTGACGAGGATCTCGACACAATGCGGGGCGGCAACTTGATCGATCCCTGGCCTGTCAGCGTCAGGGCGCGCGAGGATAAGAAGGGGATCTTGTTCTTTGATGAGGCCGAGGCAGTGTCATCCGGCAAGGTCATCAACAGTGAAACCGGCAAAAGCGAAATCTGAGGAGGCGAAGATGGTGGACGACCAGGTACCCAGCGAACTCCCGGATGCCCGGCTGGATGATCTGGTCGGCGGGATGACGCAGAGCGATCTCGACAATGGCCGATTGGTGGCCCAGATCGGTGTCGCGGCGAAAAAGCCAGCCGAGTTCGTGATCTTTAAGATCGGCCAGAAAACCGCCGATACGCGCTCGTGAAAAAGGAAGCCGATGACATGGTCAGGAAGCCCGAGACTCTGAGTGATTCTGATCTGGAAGAAACCCAAGGTGGCGGTTTGCTGGACAGCGAGGCCGGGACTTTCGGATTCGAACCGATCACTCTGGAACGGGGTGTTCGACGCCCAGCAACTGCGCCGGAGTGGACAAACCCAAATGACGGCGATCCGGGCTATATCGGCGAGACGGAAAAGAACGTCTGGAAGACCCCTGCCGGGATCGGCGCCAGGAAGCGTTGACAAGGCCGTACGTTCGGTTGGCGGTCCAAACCGTAGCTCAGTGCGCCTCGGCCCAGCTCGCGCCACGACCGGCGTCTACGACCAGTGGAACATCGATATGCACGGCGGGGGCAGCGGCGTTCTCCATGACCTCGCGGACGACGTCCACGGTACGGTCAGCCTCTTCCTCGGAGACCTCGAACAGCAACTCGTCATGGACCTGAAGCAGCATCCGCGCTGACAGGCCCTCCGACTCCAATGCGTCCGGAATGCGGATCATCGCCCGCCGGATCACGTCCGCCGCCGTGCCCTGGATCGGCGCGTTGATTGCCGCGCGCTCGGCAAAGCCGCGCCCCGGGCCCTTCTGCGTGATCCCCGGCGTGTGGATCTTCCGTCCGAACAGCGTCGAGACATAGCCGCGTCCGCGCGCCTCCTCCTTCGTGTCCTCCATGTACTGCTTGATGCCGGGGAACTTCTCGAAATAGCGGTTGATGAAGTCCTGGGCCTCGCCGCGCGGGATCCGCAGATTGTTCGAGAGACCGAATGCTGAGATCCCATAGATCACGCCGAAATTGATCGCCTTTGCCTGGCGACGGACCATCGGGTCCATGCCGTCGATGGGGACGCCGAAGACCTCGGACGCGGTCATGGCGTGGATGTCCTGCCCCTCGCGGAAGGCCTGCTTCAGGGCGTCTATCCCTGCGATATGCGCAAGGATACGCAACTCGATCTGGGAATAGTCGAGGGAAAGGATGACGTTCCCCGGCTCCGCGATGAACGCGGTTCGGATCGCACGGCCTTCCTCGGTCCGGACCGGGATGTTCTGCAGGTTCGGATCGGTCGAGGCCAGCCGCCCGGTGGATGTCGCGGCCAACGAGAACGATGTGTGCACGCGGCCTGTGTCGCCGTTGATGTGTGTCTGCAGCGCGTCCGTATAGGTCGACTTCAGCTTGGAGAGCTGCCGCCAGTCCAGCACCCGCGCGGGCAGATCATGGCCCTCGGCGGCCAACCCCTCCAGCACGTCCGCACCCGTGCCCCATGCGCCGGTCTTGGTCTTCTTCCCGCCCTCAAGCGACATCTCGTCAAACAGGATCTCGCCCAGCTGTTTCGGTGAGGACACCGAGAACTTCCGTCCGGCCAGTTCATAGATCTCGTCCTCATACTCCGCCATCTTCTGGGCAAAGCGGTTGGACATGCTGGCAAGTACGCTGGCATCGACCTTGATCCCGGCGCGCTCCATTTCGACCAGCACGGGCACCAGCGGGCGTTCCAGTGTGTGATAGACGGTCGAGACTTTCTCGGCGGCCAGCCGGGGCCGCAGCTTGTGCCAGAGGCGCAGGGTGACGTCTGCGTCCTCCGCGGCGTAAGGAGCGGCTTTCTCGATCTCGACCCTGTCGAAAGTGATCGCCGACTTGCCCGAGCCGATCAGCTCCTTGATGGAGATCGCCTTGTGGCCCAGATGCCGCTCGGACAGCTCATCCATCCCGTGCCCGCCCATCCCTGAGTCCAGCGCATAGGACATCAGCATGGTGTCGTCGATGGGGCGGACCTCCAGCCCGTGGCGCGCCAGCACCTTCAGGTCGTATTTCAGGTTCTGACCGATCTTGAGGATCGCGGGGTCGGACAGGACCGGGCGCAGCGCGTCCGCCACCTCGTCCAGCGTCAACTGATCCGGCGCCCGTTCCGCGGCTCCCAACAGGTCGCCCTCGCCTGTCACATGTGCAACGGGGACATATGCGGCCATCCCAGCGCGCGGTGCCAGCGCGAACCCGGCGATCTCGGCCACCATTTCGTCCAGTGAGTTGGTCTCGAGGTCGATGCACAGCACCCCGGTCTCGTAGGCTTCGGCGATCAGAGCGTGCAGCGTATCGCCCGTTCGGATAGTCTGCCATCCCGTGGGGTCAAGCGCAGGCAGCGTGGCTTCTGCACCTGGCGTGCCGTCCTGACCCGCCGATTCAACGGCTGCCGTGTCAGAGGAACCATCGCTCGCCGCTGACATGACCGGGGCCTCGACTCCCATGGACTCTGCAATCCGGTTGGTCAGCGTGCGGAACTCCATCTCGGCGAGGAACGCCAGAAGCGGTTCGGGATCTGGGGCTTCCAGGCCGAACTCGGTGGCCGCGACCTCGATCGGCACATCGGTCTTCAATGTCACCAGATCCCGGGAGACGCGGATCTGGTCCGCGTGGTCGATCAGGGTTTGGCGGCGCTTGGGCTGCTTGATCTCCTCGGCTCGGGCGAGCAACGTATCAAGGTCGCCGTATTCGTTGATCAGGGTCGCCGCGGTCTTCACGCCGATGCCAGGTGCGCCGGGCACGTTGTCGACCGAGTCTCCGGCCAACGCCTGTACATCGATCACGCGGTCGGGACCGACGCCGAACTTGGCCTCGACCTCGGCGACATCGATCTCGGCGTTCTTCATCGGGTCGAGCATGATGACACCGCCGCCCACCAACTGCATCAGGTCCTTGTCGGAGGAGACGATCGTCACCGTAGCCCCGCCGTCGCGCGCCTGCACGGCATAGGTCGCCATCAGGTCGTCCGCCTCAAAGCCCTCCATCTCGATACACGGCAGGCCGAAGGCGCGTGTGGCATCGCGGATTAGAGGGAATTGCGGCACCAGATCCTCGGGCGGCGGCGGACGGTTGGCCTTGTACTGGTCGTAGATGTCGTTGCGGAAACTCTTGGAGGAGTAATCCAGGATCACTGCAAAATGGGTAGCGCCTTTGGTGCCAGCCCCCATCACCAGCCGGTGCAGCATGTTGCAAAAGCCTGAGACTGCGCCGATGGGCAGCCCATCGGATTTGCGGGTCAGCGGTGGGAGAGCATGATAGGCGCGGAAGATATAGGCCGAGCCGTCTATCAGATAGAGATGGTCGCCTTTGCCAAGTCCGTCACTGCTCATCCTTTGGCCTCCTGTCGCTTGGCAACTTGGATCGCAAGGCGTGTCTCAGGGGTCAAGGGTGCATCACGTGTCGCGGGCGACACTTTGGATGACACCCTACGCGGCGCTTGGCGCGACGTACCGTGTAGGGTGCATCCACGATGCACCCAATGGGCGCCAAAGGCGCAACTACTCCGGAATTGAAATGACCATCAACGTCAGGTCATCCGACTGTTCCGCACTTTTGGTGAACCTTCGGACGCGGTCGACCACATGGTCCACCAGGCCCGCACTGTCCAGGCCCGGTTGCGCCGTGCCAAGTGCTGCTTCCAGGCGTTCGAGGCCGAACAGAGTGCCCTCGGTATCCATCGCCTCGGTGACGCCATCCGTAAACACGCACAGTCGGTCACCTGGCTGGAGCGTAACTTCGCCCACAGGATAATCCATCCCCTCGACGAGACCTGCTGGGGGCCCCGAGAAGTCGTCGAGCTGTTTCGGGGTCTTCCCTTCGCCGAACAGATAGGGTGAGTCATGGCCCGCCGAAGAATAAAGAAGCCGACCTGTTTCCAGATCCAAGACACCACAGAGCGCAGTGACGAACATGGTCGCCGTGTTCTCGCGGGTAATCTCGGAGTTTGCCTGCAACTGGATCCGGTCCAGTGGGGGGCCGAGACGCAATGCAGTGCTCTTCCAGAGTGTCTTCGATAACAGCATGAACTGCGAGGCATCCGCCCCTTTGCCCGACACATCGGCCACCAGAAAGAAGAGGTGCCGCTCATCCACAAGGCAATGGTCATAGAAGTCTCCGCCCACCGTCCGCGCAGGGTCTATGAAACAAGCGAGGTCCACCTGTTCCGCACGTTGAAAGCGCTTCGGCGGAAGCAGCTCCATCTGTATCCGGGCGGCGGCATCGAGTTCCCCCTGAAGGAAGGAGCGGTCCGCGCGTTCAGACTCCAGCGCAATCTGGGACTTCAGGCGCTCCCTGTCCCGCTCGATCAGTGTCAGTCCGATCACTCCACCGCCGACGATGGTCACGCCGAGAGCCGGTGAGGCGAGATCAATCAGCAATCCGGACGTAAACGCCACCCAGGAAAGAAACAGGAGCCCAACGGTTCCCAGAGGTAGCAACAGAAGTGACCGGGCGGGCGGCGCTCTCGGTACGGCCAGGATCACGAGGATCGAGAGAAGGCCAAGAATGATCGTCTCGACATGAAACAGAAACCACGGTCGGCGCAGGAAGTTCTGCGACACGATCTGCTCAACGGTCTGGGCATGCGCCTCGATGCCCCAGATCGTCTCTCCCAATGGCGACTTTCGCTCGTCTATGAATCCAAGATCGATTACCGCCAGCAGCACCACCTTGTCGCGCAGCGCATCGAAATTGCGTTGGACCGCTGCTGGATCCGGATCGAACAGGGAGTGGGCCTCGATATACCGTCGAGAGACTTCCTCGGGCGTCCCAAGTCCGCCGAAATGCAGCCAGAAGGTTCCATCGTGCTCAGTCGGGAAACTCAGCGTATCCGGTGCGTCAGGGGGCCCAAGGAAGACCCGCAGGCCTGAGAACGTCGTCCGGACGGTTGCGAGATGGGCTTCTTCCCGAACCCGCGTGGCCTCGGCGCCAAGGGACAGGAGCGTCTTGTCACAGATCTGCTGGGCGACGTCGAACCGGCGAACGATGAAGTCCCTTGGCGGAGTGAAGTTGATCGCAGCGAGCGCCGCCTCCTGCAGACCGAACCTGCGCTGCGTGAACTGCTCCAGCGGAGGGTCCGCGGCATTGATCTTCGTGGAGAGTGCTAAGCCCTCGGGGGGCGCGCCAACCGCCGGCTGGGGAAAATCGCAGCCCTGCCCCTTCACCTCGTCGGTGAAGTCGGGGATGCCGAGTACCGGCAAGACGACGGGGCTCGCGCGCACGAGCATGTTGCCGTTCTCATCGCGCGCGCCTTCGCGCAGGATCGCCGCGAAATCCTCGTCCGAGTCCCGGAGCTGCTCCAGAGCCTCTGCCGCCTCGATCCGCCCGAACGCCCGGTAGTCCCGGGCAATCGCCTTGGGCGACCGGTCATCGGCTTTCGAGAAGATGATATCGAAGGCGATCACAGCGGGCTCGAAGGCAGAAATCTGGTGCACCAGCAGAGCCAGCTTCTCCCGCGGCCAGGGCCACTGGCCATTCACATCCATGGTGTTGCCGTCGATGGCGACGATCACAACCGGGCTGTCTGCAGGATCGCCCCGGTCGCGCGGTGAAATGTTGTGCAGCCGGTCCCACCAGTCATGGCGCCAAGGCACATCCTCGCTGTCGCCCAAGACCACCTGGATGGCCAGAACCAACCCCAGCAGCGAGAGACCCACAATCCGGGACGTCTTGAATGCCTCCGCGATCCGTTCCCGCGAGGGCAGGCCGATGCGCATCAGAGCTTCAGGTCAAGCCCGTCATGGGCCCCGGTGATGCGCAGGTTTGCGTTGCCCTGACGCATAATCTCCTCGATCCGCCGGGCCTCCCGGACAATCTGATCAAGGCGGTAGTCATCGTTTAGTGGCTCATGGTGGAAGAACAGCAGGTGTTTCACTGCACCCAGAAGCGCAAGTTCGACGCCAACCACATTGGAAGAATGGCCCCAATCCTCCTTAACCGAAGTCGACTCCGCCAGCGAATACTGCGCATCGAAGATGAGAGCGTCCGCGTCTCGGATAAAATCGACGTAAGGGTAGGTCTCCGAGATCATTTCCGGCTTGTGCTCGGCATCGGAGGCGTAGACGATCGTGCGCCCCGCTCGCTCGATCCTGAACCCGAAGGCACGGCCGGCATGGTTCAATTCATGTGCCCTGACCTTGTAGCCGTTGATGTCGATATCCTTGTCGGGCTCGATGATATGAAAATGGATTTCGGAGCCCAGGATATCGAACGGTACTGGGAATGAGGGCGCACCGTGCTGGCGGCGAAAGGCCTCCTCCACATTGTCGTGAACCGCATAAATATGGATGATGTTGCCGGGAATGTAGGCGGGCATGAAGAATGGGAACCCCATGATGTGATCCCAGTGAAAATGGGACATGAGCACATGGTAGGGTTGCTTCGAGACCGGCCCTTCGGTCTTCATGACATGGCTGGCGTATTCACGGGCGCCGGATCCGAAGTCGATCAGCAGCGAAGGGCCATCTTCTTCACGCACCTGAACGCAGGCCGTATTGCCGCCGTATATGGTGGGGATAGCGCCCCTGCAATTGCCATTCAGGAACGCGTTCACATCGGCTTCGGTCCCAATATCATGGGGTGTCGCCTCGGTCAGCGCGGCACGCAGGAACTCGTGAACGTCCGCCTCGCCGTAGGGGCGCGGAATCGAACCACGGGTTCCCCAGAACTTGACGTGAATGGCCATAGAGCCGCTTAGCCCTTGTATGCCTCGGACGCGGCGGACGAGACCTGACCCACACCTTCCGCCGCCGTGTCCACAACGTTCAGCAAGGCGTCGAACTTGGAAATTCGGAAGACTTCTTTGACCACACCTTCAATACCGGCGACGATCATCTTGCCTTGGTTGCCCTTCACATGACGATCCGCCATTAGAAGTGCGCGCAACCCGGCGCTGGTAATGAACTCGAGCTTGCTGAGATCGGTCACAAGCCCACCACCTACAGCGACGCTATTGGTCAAATCAGTCAGTTCTTGCAGAAAACGATCCGAATTTGTGTGATCGACCCGGCCAGAAACCGCTACGACACGACAATCCGCATAGTCTTCGCTGGTCACCGTCAGCCCGGCCTCGGACTCATCTCCAGACGCCATGTAGATCCACCCCTCGGAACATTTTTACCAAGACTAGCAGAGCCCTGCGGGGAACAACAGATAGAATATGCCAGCTTCGGAAGCGCAACTTGGCGTAACGCCTACAATTCGCGATCTGCGCAATTGTGCGAGCTGGCAGGAAATGGATCACCGGCCGCGATCAAGTGAGCCCGAAACCGCCTTGACCCTCCAGCAAGTGGAAGCTCTATATCCGCAACATGAGCGAGGTCACCACCATAGCGGGAAGCTGTTGTCCGCCTGCTGCCAAACCGCGGCAGACCGCGTGCGAGGCGAGTTGCGGCAGCACGCGTCCACGCACCGACTGGATGCTCTGGGGATCGGCGGGTCTCGTCTCGTTCGGCTATCTTTGGCATGTTCTGTTCGGTGCGCACGCCCACGCGCTCGACCATTTTGCTGCAGGCGCCTTCGAGCTCTTCAACATGATGTGGTGGGGTATGGCTCTCGGTATCCTGTTCGTGGGGCTGATGGACCGGATTCCGCGCGACCTGATCATCGCGGCACTGTCGGGTGAACGGCGGCTGACAGGTATCCTGCGCGCCACAGCGGCGGGGCTGGCGTTCGACCTCTGCAGTCATGGCATTCTGATGGTCGGCATGAAGCTCTATGAGCGCGGCGCGACGATCGGTCAGACCGTTGCATTCTTACTTGCGAGCCCGTGGAACTCGCTGACTCTCACGGTGATCCTGATCGCTCTGGTCGGCTGGTGGTACACGCTGCTGTTTATCCTGTTTTCGGCGGTGATCGGGATCGTGACAGGGTTGATCTTCGACAATCTGGTGGAACGCGGTCATCTGCCCGACAACCCGGCGCGCGCTGCCGATGGGCCAAGACCGACCTTTGGCGATGCCTGGACCCGCTTCCGGGCTGATACCCGGTTTACACGTGCTGACATTGTTCCAATGTTCGCAGCTGGTCTCCGGGGCTCGCGGATGGTGCTCCGCTGGTTGCTGTTCGGGATTGTGCTGGCCTCGGCAATCCGGGCGTTCGTGCCTGCGGATGTGTTCGCCGACTGGTTCGGCCCGACGATGCTGGGGATGCTCCTCACCGTCATCGCAGCGACCATCATCGAGGTCTGCTCCGAGGGCTCTACCCCCATCGCTGCTGATCTTGTCGCGCGGGCAAACGCGCCTGGCAACGGGTTCGTCTTCCTCATGGCCGGAGTCGCGACGGACTATACCGAGGTGATGAGCCTGAAGGACACTACGCGGTCCTGGCGCATCGCACTTGCGCTGCCGCTGATTGCCGTCCCTCAGACGCTGGCGATCGGGCTGATGATCAATCTTCTCTAGTCAGACCTCCAAGGTTTGCACTTGGTGAAG
>JBCDID010000134.1:0-8766 GCA_038749355.1 Pseudomonadota bacterium
CTGCCATGCGGATGTCGTCGGCGTGCGACGCTGTAAACGCCATCTGGCGCAGTGCCTTCATCGGATCGTCAGAGGCGCAGTTACGGGTGGCGGTGAACCCAACGCGTTCCGCGGTCTGCGCCGGCCGTTTCACGGAGTTCTGCTCCGGCGCGTTGGGCGCGCGGAAGACCGTGCCGGGCATGTATTCGGACAGGGGCTGCGAGAGGCCGAAGAGGTCCGCACCGTCCGCGCCATATCCGTGCAGCAGGATCACAAGCGACTTCGTGGTGCCCGACTTCGCCGCCGCCCGGTGGTCTTCGAGATTGGCCATGCTGGCTACTCCGCTATGCCTTCGCGTTTCTTTGCGACCCGGTAATAGGCCCAGAGGATGCGGGCCGCAACAGCGCGCCAAGGAGACCATGCTTCGGCGAGTTGGCGCAGCACCTTGTCCGTTGGTCGTTCCGGCAGCTCAAAGAGGATGCGTGCCGATTCCTGCAGGGCGAGATCGCCTGCCGCGAACACATCCGCTCGGCCGACCGAGAACTTCAGGTAGATCTCGGCGGTCCAGACGCCTATGCCCTTGACTGCGGTGAGCGTCTGGATCGCCTCTTCTTCCGGGATAACAGCAAGGCGGTCGTAATCGAGATCGGCCTCCGCCAGGGCACGCGCATAGCGTATCTTGGGGCGGGACAAGCCGCAGGCGCGCAGGGTTTCGTCATCAGCGGCGCGCAGTGCCGCAGGTTCCGTCACATCCGCATCCACAAGCCGTTGCCAGCAAGCCCCGGCCGAGGCCACAGACAGTTGCTGCCCGCAGATGGCCTGCAGAAGTGCCGGATAGCCACCGGACCGCAAGCGGAGGGGCAGTTTGCCCGTTTCTTCCAGCGCGCTGGCAAAACGGGGTTCGCGCGCGGCGAGCCACGCCGCCCCCTCGGCGACACAGGCATCTGACGTGATGATCCGGTCGGTCATTGGGCGAACGTCGTCGTTCACCCCATCCCGGTCAAGCCGCTATATCAGTCGGCAAAGACCTTGAGCCCGTAATACTCCGCAAGCCGTTGCAAGGCCAGTTTGAGCACTACCTTGCCGGATCGCGCCGACCAACCCATCCGCCGTTCACAGGCTTCCAGCCCTTCGAGGAAACAGCAGGTGCGCACGGCCACATCCGTCAGGCCCGGCCCCAGGGTGGACAGTGCTTTGTGGATGCGGTCGCGCGCAGCTGATGGCCCCTCGGAAGGACCGCTCCCCACCGGGCTCCCGGAGAACCGGTCCCCCGGGGTCAGGAACTTGCGCCAGTCCTGGGCGACCTGCGGCCCCATCTGCGCCGCTTCGAAGTCCGAGCGCAGGCGCTCGCCGGCCTCGACCTCCTCGGGCTCCAAGAAGGGTTTGCCATCCGGTCCCTTGCGTCGGGCGAGCCAGCCCAGCGGGCTTTCGCCCAAGTTCACCGGGATGGTTGTGGCGTCACCCGAAGCAGGGTCGGCGAACAGGCGTTCTCCGCGTTCCTGATGCTGATGCGCAAAGGGCGAGGCGACCTCCGCCATACCGGGCGCGGCCTTCTTCGCGTTATCTTCTGAGAGCACCCGACGCAGATAGCTGCGCCCGACCTCGGTGATCTTGTAGCGCACCGACGCAGAGCCCCTGCTCGTAGCCTTGATCCAATCCTGCTTCAGGAACTCGACCGCGATGGGCACTGCAAACATGGCTGTCGGTCGGGAATTCCCGTTCGCCGCACAGAAGACCCCGGCCTTGTTGGACTCCCGTGCTATGAACAGGAAGGCTCCGGGCTCGGACAGGCGGCGCAGGTACTTCTTGGCCTCCTTGCGGATCTCCTCGGCCGTGAGCTGCAGCGCGTCGCTGCCCACTGATGGCGATCTGTTCTGATTGGCCGGCAACTGCCCCGTCGCCGGGTTCGCGTGCACATTTGCCTTGGTTTCCAGTTCGGCCTCGGCGCCGGAAAGAATCGTGTCAATCAATGGGTCATCTCGCTGTTGTTCAAGTCGTCTGACGGTGCGCATGATGGTGGAGGGATGCTTGCCCACGGCCCGGGCAATTGCCCTGAGGCTCTCCCCCATCCCGGTGTGCGCCAGATAGAGCGCGGCGTCCTTGGCCACGCGTGCCCCAGTGATCCCCTTGAAAGCGGTCTCGGCTTGTATTCGACAACTGTCGAGTATGTCCTCGGTTGTATCCACGTTACTTGCCCTGCATTTGACTAAACTTTTACACAAACTCTTCCTATGGTTGATTGGTGAACGGAGGGTTAACCGTGTGTGGATCATTCGAAAAAGGTTAACAGACAGAATGCGTTAACCTTTGGGTTTCATGTGAACCACCGCACGCTGTCAGACGAAAGATATGCAACACGCTGTCCAGCTCAAAATACTTGGACCCGTACGTAGCCGAGACCTGGACGATGCCGCGCATCGGCCGGTCAGAGTGGAGGAAGTCCATGAGCAGACCCAAGATCCTCGTCACCACCGCGCAATACGGTGCCCGCCGCTACCGCCGCAAACGCGACCTGCCCGGCGCTGTGGCCGGACTGCTGTCACGACCCGAGGACCAGATCATTCCGAAGCTGACCGAAGCCGAGGAAGCCTGCGAGACAGCCCGCCGGGCTCGACTGGCCGAATACCGGCCCGCCAAGCATGTGCAAATTCTCGCGGCCCTGATGGCTGAGCAAGCAGGGATTGGTCAGGCGCCCGCGGGCTGAAACTCAGCCCGGCACATCCCAAGAAGGTCAGACGAAGGCGTCTGGCTCCGAGGCCTTGCGCTCTGCCACAAAGGCCTTCAGCGCCTCGTCCACGGCGGGATCAATCGCTGGTGCCTGGTATTCCGCCAGCATCCGCGCGACTCGCTCCGACGCCAGTTGCGCAGTGTCCTTCGCGCCCTCATCGGCCCATTGCTCGAAGGTCTTGTAGTCGAGCACCTGCGTGCGCCAGAACGCGGATTGGAAGTTACGCTGCGTGTGCTCGGTCCCGATGTAATGGGTCTCGCCCTTGCGGGCGACTTCCTCGATGGCGTCCATGGCTTGCCCGTTCTCGGACATGTCCACACCCTCGGCCACCGAGTGCAACACGCCCAGCTGGTCCGCATCCAGCACGAACTTCTCGAACGAGCTGACCAGCCCGCCTTCCAGCCAGCCACAGGAGTGCAGCATGAAGTTCACGCCGCCCAAGAGGGCCGCACTCAGCGTGTTCGAGGTCTCGTAGGCCGCCTGCGCGTCCGGCAGCTTTGACCCGCAAAGCCCGCCGCCAGACCGGAACGGCAGACCCAAACGGCGGGCCAGTTGCCCCGCACCGTAGAGGATCTTGGATGCCTCCGGCGTTCCGAAGGTTGGCGCGCCCGAGCTCATATCCGTCGAGGTCACGAACGCCCCAAAGATCACCGGCGCACCTGGGCGGATCATCTGGGAATAGGCAACGCCCGCCAGAACCTCGGCCAGAACCTGCGTCAGCGTCCCCGCCACAGTCACCGGCGACATCGCTCCACCGACGATGAAGGGCGAGATGATTGCGGCCTGGTTCGCCTCGGCAAAGACCTCTAGCGCGCCCATCATCACCGCGTCGAATGTCAGCGGCGAGTTGATATTGATGAGCGAGGTCATCACAGTCCGGTCATCGAGCCCGCCGAACAGGATGTCGGACATCTTCACCGAGTCGGCGGCGCGCGAGGGCTCGGTCACCGAGCCCATATAAGGTTTGTCGGACCAGCGCATGTGGGCATAGAGCATGTCGAGGTGACGCTTATTCACCGCCACATCTGTCGGCTCGCAGACCGTCCCACCCGAGTGGTGCAGCCACTTGGACATATAGCCGAGCTTCACGAACTTCTCGAAGTCGGCCATGGTCGCGTAGCGTCGCCCGCCTTCCATATCACGCACGAAGGGCGGCCCGTAGACTGGGGCCAGGACGAGGTTCTTGCCACCGATATCGACTGAACGCTCCGGGTTGCGGGCGTGCTGGGTGTACATTGAAGGCGCGGTCTCGCAGAGCTTGCGCGCCAGCCCGGGCGGGATGTGGACCCGATCGCCACGCACCTCGGCCCCAACCTGCCGCCAGCGCTCCAGCGCCTTGGGGTTCTCGGCAAAGCAGACCCCGATCTCCTCCAGTACCTTCTCGGCATTGGCCTCGATGATCTGCATCGCCTCTTCGTCGAGGACCTCGAAGTTCGGGATCTTGCGCTCGATGAAGCGGGCCGCTTCCAGCTTGGGCGCCGTGCGCTCGGCCCTGCGCGCAGCTCCGCCACCGCCGCGGGCACGTCTCCGGCCTCCACCGATGTTCTCACCTTCCATCATGGTACCCTCCCGCTTGCGACCGACCGCATCACGACAATGCCTGGATGCCCCGTTCATAGTCCCCGCACCCCCTGATACTCAGAGGTTTCCGCCCCATGCCTGTCTGTTACCGACATTGGTCGACAGGCAGGTCGGATGCTCCTATAGACGGGCGCAAGAGCAGCGTACGAGGCATTCATGAGCGAATCGCAGCATCACGAGACCTGTCTGATCGTCGACTTCGGGTCCCAGGTGACGCAGCTGATTGCCCGGCGCCTGCGCGAAAGCGGGATCTACTGCGAGATCCATCCCTTCCAGTCGGTGGATGGCGGGCTTGTTGCGCGGCTGAACCCCAAGGCGATCATCCTGTCCGGCGGGCCTTCTTCGGTCGAGGATGAGGGCTCGCCACGGGCGGATCAGGCTGTCTTCGACCAAGGCTGCCCTATGCTTGGCATCTGCTACGGGCAGATGGTCATGGTGCATCAGTTGGGCGGGAAAGCTCAGGGCGGGCATCATCGAGAGTTTGGGCGCGCCTTTGTCGAGATGTCCGCGGCATCGGCGCTGATGGAAGGCGTCGCAGGCCCAGGCGAACAGACTGAGGTCTGGATGTCCCATGGCGACCGGGTGACCGAACTGCCGCCCGGATTCGCTGTGCAGGGTGCCTCCCCAAACGCCCCCTGTGCCGTGCTGGCGGACCCTTCGCGGAACTATTACGGCGTCATGTTCCACCCGGAGGTCGTGCATTCCGTCGACGGTGCGCGGATACTGCGCAACTTCACCCATGGCATCGCGGGCATGGCTGGGGACTGGACCATGGCCTCCTATCGCGACGAGGCGATTGCCAAGATCCGCGCGCAGGTGGGCGACGCCAAGGTTATCTGCGGGCTGTCCGGCGGGGTCGATTCATCGGTAGCTGCCGTGCTGATCCACCAGGCCATCGGCGACCAACTGACGTGTGTCTTCGTCGACCACGGCATGATGCGGATGAATGAGGCGGATGAAGTCGTGACCCTCTTCCGCGACCACTACAACATCCCGCTGATCCACGCCGACGAGTCAGACCTGTTCCTGGGTGAGTTGGCCGGGGTCACGGACCCGGAGGAGAAGCGCAAGACCATCGGGCGGCTCTTCATCGACGTCTTTGACAAGCACTCGGGCGAGGTCGGGGGCACGCAGTTCCTCGCACAGGGGACCTTGTACCCGGACGTGATCGAGTCGGTTTCGTTCTCCGGTGGGCCATCTGTCACCATCAAGTCGCATCACAATGTGGGCGGGCTGCCGGAGCGCATGAACATGGACCTGGTGGAGCCGCTGCGCGAGCTCTTCAAGGATGAGGTCCGCGCATTGGGCCGCGAACTCGGCCTGCCGGATGCCTTCATCGGGCGGCATCCGTTCCCGGGGCCTGGGCTCGCGATCCGTTGCCCGGGTGAGATCACGCGCGAGAAACTGGATATCCTCCGACAGGCCGATGCGATCTATCTGGAAGAGATGCGCAAGGCCGGGCTCTACGATGAGATCTGGCAGGCCTTTGCCGTCCTGTTGCCGGTCAAGACCGTAGGCGTGATGGGTGACGGGCGCACCTACGACCATGTCTGTGCACTCCGCGCAGTGACGTCCGTGGACGGGATGACGGCCGACTACTATCCCTTCCCTCATGATTTCCTTGGCCGTACAGCGAACCGGATCATCAACGAGGTGCGCGGCATCAACCGAGTGGTCTACGACGTGACCTCGAAACCGCCGGGAACCATCGAGTGGGAGTGAGCTGCGGGTGAGGCTGCTCCGCTGGCTGAAACGTCTGATCCTGTTAGGCGCGCTTACTTACATGGCGACTGTGGCCTGGGTCGTTTACGCGACCGGGCATGCCATCGAACACTTTGGCGATGGGCGCGGATTGCCGCAAAGCACAGGCGCCGTACTGGTGTTGGGCAGCGGTATCCGGGGCGACGGGGTACTGCACTACTCCTCCCGCAGGCGGGTCGCGTTGGGTGTGAAATTGCTACGCGAGGGCAAGGCCGGACACCTGATCATGAGCGGCAACACAGCGCGGTATTACCCGGCAAAGGCTGCGGACTTCATGGCGGCCTATGCGGAGGAACTCGGCGTCTCGCCAGAGGATATCTCCGCCGAAACCCGGGCCTGGACGACTTTCGAGAACCTGCTCTATTCCCGCGAACTGGCAGAGGCGGAGGGCCGCGAGATCGCCGTCATCGCCTCCGACGCCACCCATGTGCCGCGCGCGCGGGCGCTCGCCTGGGCAGTAGGGCTGCGCGATGTCGGGTTCGCGGCGGTTGCGACGCCCGAGACGGCGGTCCAGGAAGCGGGGCCTATCCCGTATCTGCGCGAGGCCGCGGCCTGGTGGCTCAATGTGGGCCGTGTGATAGCGTGGCGCCTGAACGGCAGGCGCTGGCCGTTGTGACCCCGGCAGCAAAATGACTTCGAGACCTATCGGTCTCTCAGATTCCCTTTCCCGCGAAAAATCCATCCGGATTTTGTCGCGGTTGCGGCGCATCATGGATGCACCCTACGCGGATCGCACGGGAGCGGCGAATCTGGTCGGTGGCAAGCTATCCGCCGTTGCAACAGGGGCGTAGCGTCAGGGTGAGCAAAGGACGGAGGTCCCGCCATGACGCATGATCCCGACGCCCCGATGAGTGCCGAGTGGCACTATCACCCAGACCTGCCACTCGCCGACCACTCCGTCTTTCGCTGGCCGCCACGTCCCGGCTTCCTCGCGCGCTGGTTTGCCGCCAACTGGCTGACGCTGTCGGAACGCGTGCTGATGCTGGTCATCGCGCTCGGGCTCTGGGTCTTCGCCTATCCGTCGCTCGAGACCGCGCAAACCTTCGCCATCGGCTGGATCGCCCAGGTCTGGGCCATCAACTTCGCCACCATGTTCGCGGTCGCAGGCGGCCTGCATTGGTGGTTCTACATGCGAAAGGGCCAGGGCAAACGGCTGAAATTCGACAAGCGGGACCAGGCACGCCGCAACAAGCTCTGGGACTTCTCGAACCAGGTGCACGACAACATGTTCTGGTCGCTGACCTCGGGCGTCGGCCAGGTGACCGCCTATCAGGTGCTGGTGCTGTGGGCAATGGCGAACGGGTACGCGCCCACGATCACGTTCGCGGACAACCCGGTCTGGTTCATCGCGGCGTTAGTTTTGCTGCCGATCTGGTCAGCCTTCCACTTCTACTGGGTGCACCGGCTGCTGCACGTGCCGTTCATGTACAAGCACTTCCACTCCCTGCACCACCGCAACGTCAATGTCGGCCCGTGGACGGGGATGGCCATGCACCCGGTCGAGCACCTGCTCTATCACTCGACCCTTCTGATCCACTTCATCGTACCGCTGCATCCGATCCACCTGGTCTACGGCGTGGTCTATAACGGGCCCGGGGCGGCGATGACGCATACGGGCTACGAGGATCTGCTGGTGAAGGACAAGCGGCGTCTGGCGCTGGGGACGTTCTACCACCAGCTCCACCACCGCTACTACGAGTGCAACTACGGCAATCAGGAGATGCCATGGGATCGCTGGTTCGGCACCTTCCATGACGGATCGACCGAGCGCACGGCCGAGGTCCGCGCCCGCAAGAAAGAGATGCACGCAAGGTGAACCGCCCCCGGATTGCCATCGCAGGCTTCCAGCACGAGACGAACACCTTTGCGCCGGGGCGCACCGGGTTCCGCGATTTCGAGGTTGCGGATTCGTGGCCCGGGCTGTTGCGAGGGGCGGAGGTCATCGACGAGACGCGCGAGCTCAACCTGCCCATCGCAGGGTTTGCCAGGGCCGCCGGGGAGTGCGATCTGGTGCCGATCCTCTGGTGCGCCGCCGAACCCGGTGGCTATGTCACAGACGAGGCGTTCGACAGGATTGCCGGTGAGATCCTCGACGGGATAGCCAGGGCCGGTCCCTTGGACGGAGTGTATCTGGATCTGCACGGGGCCATGGTGACCGAGAGCCATGAGGACGGTGAGGGCGCATTGCTTGCAGCAGTCCGGGGTCAGCTTGGGCCGGATACGCCCATCGCGGTCAGTCTGGATCTTCATGCGAACGTCACAGATGCCATGGTGGCGTTGGCGGATGTTTTGACCATCTATCGAACCTATCCGCATCTCGACATGGCGGATGCCGGAGCACGGGCAGTGCCATTGTTGTTGGATCTAATCCGAGTGGGCAGGCGATCGGCAAAAGCCTTTCGGCAGGTGCCCTTCCTGATCCCGCTGCACGCACAGCCTTCTTGCGCCGAGCCATGCCGCGCCCTCTATACAGCTTTGGGCGATCTGAAACCCGGTTCGGAGCATGCCGAGATCACGCTCGGCTTCACAGGAGCGGATATCCACGATGTCGGCCCGTCGGTCGTGGCCTACGCCCATGAGCAGGCGGAGGCCGATCGGATCGCCGACGAGCTGTTGGACAGGATGTTGGCGGCGGAGCAGGAATTCGACTGCAAGCTCCTCGACCCCGACGAGGCCGTGGCCGAGGCGAGCGCGACCCCGGGCACCGTCGTCATAGC
>JBCDID010000135.1:0-8762 GCA_038749355.1 Pseudomonadota bacterium
GAGACGTTCTGGCAGTACCGGCAGGCGGAACCCGGCGACTCCCTCTCGGATATCGACTGGCGGCGGTCGGCGGGGTCGGACGAACTCTATATTCGCGAGACCGAGTGGGAGGCCGCCGAGAGCGTGCTCCTCTGGTGTGACCGAGCGCATGCCATGGACTTCAAGTCCGACAAGCTCGACTGGACCAAGTCCGACCGCGCGCGCCTGCTGACCCTTGCGACATCCGTTCTCCTGCAGCGAGGTGGCGAGCGGTTTGGCCTGCTCGGCACAGAAGCCGCGCAGCCCCGCGCAGGAGAGACCCAGCTTACCCGGATTGCCGCCCTTTTGTCCGCGACCCTGCGTAGCCGAGCCGATTTCGGGGCGCCGCCCAAGGAACGTCTGCCGCGGGCGGGCAAGGCCGTGTTCTTCTCGGACTTCATGGGCCCGCGCGACGACGTGTTCCCCGCCCTCTTGCACGCGGCGGGGCAGGGCACGGGTGGGGTGTTCGTGATGATCCTCGACCCGGTGGAGGAGGAGTTCCCGTTCTACGGCCGCACCCGGTTCGAATCCGTCGCCCGCTCGGTGCGTCACGAGACCGACGAGGCCCATAGCCTGCGTAAGGCATACCTGGAGCGTTTGGCCGAGCGGCGCGCCGATCTCGAAGATGTGGCCGAGCGCGCTGGCTGGCACGTGATCTTCCACCGCACCGACGAAAGCCCGCGCCGACCGCTGGTTCGGCTGCACAACATCGTCGGAGGGAGCTGAATGTTGGGTCTCGGCGCGCTCTCCTTCCTGAACCCCTGGCTGCTGGCCGGGTTGCTGGCCTTGCCCGTGCTATGGTGGCTCTTGCGCGCGATTCCGCCGTCGCCGCAGACGCAGGCCTTTGCCGGTGTGCGCCTGTTGCTGGGGCTGCAGGACGAGGAGCGCCAGACCCACCGCACGCCCTGGTGGCTGCTATTGCTCCGGACGCTGGCCATCGGGGCCGCGCTGATCGGGTTTGCCCAACCCGTGCTGAACCTGACCGAACGGATCGCGCCCGGGCAGGGCCGTCTGCTGGTGTTGATGGATCAGGGCTGGGCCTCGGCACCCGACTGGGCCGACCGGCGCGCGACCGTGGAGGCATTGCTGGAAGAGGCTGCGGACCGGCGCCGCGAGGTGGTGCTGTTGCGTGTCGCCGACGGCGATGCGGTGACGCCCGGGACGGCGGAAGCTGCGCTGGATGTGTTGCGCTCGACCGAGGCGCGCCCGTGGAACCCGGACCCAGCTGCTACGCTTGCGCGATTGCAGGAGGCGGGGCTCGCGTTCGATGAGACCGTGTGGATGCATGACGGGCTTGCCCGGGAGGGCACCGAGGACCTGCTCGCATGGCTTGGTGATCAGGGCCGTCTGCGCCTGATTTCGTCTGCCGAGACGGCGATGGCCCTGACCCCACCGCGCCTGGAGGACGGCAAGTTGCTGGCCGACGTGCTGGGCGCGGGGCGTGACCCCGCAGGCGCGCGTGTCGTTGCCATGGCAGAGGCCGAGGGCGGCGGCGAGCGTCGCATTGCCGTTGCCGAGGCGGGGCCGTCTTCCGATGGGCGCGCGACGGTTACGTTCGGCCTGCCGACGGAGCTGCTGTCCACCGTCACGCGGATTTCTCTGGCCGACGGGCCCTCTGCTGGCGGCGCGGCCTTGGCCGATGGCGCGATCCGCCGTGTCTCGGCCGGGATCGTGGCCGTACGCGACGACAGTGCCGTGACCACGCTGACCTCGCCCGTGCACTATCTGGAGAAGGCGCTGCTGCCCTGGGCGGATATCTCGCAGGCGGGGCTGGCTGAGGTGCTTGGCGACGAGCCGACCATGGTTGTACTGCCAGACCTTGGCGACATGCCACCCGAGGAGCGCGAAGAGCTCACAGGATGGATCGAGGATGGCGGCGTTCTGCTGCGCTTCGCGGGGCCGCGGTTGGCGGCCTCCATCGGTGCTCAGGGTTTCGGCTCCGTTCAGGCTGACGACCCGCTGCTGCCCGTCCGGCTGCGCCGTGGCGGGCGTGTGCTGGGCGGAGCGCTGGCCTGGTCCACGCCGCGCGCCTTGGGTCCTTTTGACCCTGACGGCCCGTTTCGAGGTCTCGCGCCGCCCGAGGAGGTCGACGTCCGCACACAGGTTCTGGCCGAGCCCTCGCCGGATCTGGCCGACAAGGTTTGGGCCGTGCTGGATGACGGCACACCGCTGGTGACGGCCAAGCCGTTGGGTGACGGCTATGTCATCCTGTTCCACGTGTCGTCTGATGCGGAGTGGTCGTCCCTGCCGCTCTCGGGGCTGTTTGTCGAGATGCTGGGCCGGATCGTGGCGCTGGCTTCGGGCAGAGCCGTTGGAACCCCGGATGCGGACGAGCTGGAAGGCACGCTTTGGCGGGCGGCCCTGCTTATGGGTGCCGATGGTGCGCCGCTGCCTGCAAGCGATGCGGTGGAGCCTGTACCCGGTCCGGCGCTGCTGGACGGGGCAGGGCCAAACGTCCCGCCGGGCGCTTATATTCGCGCCGACCAGGGTGAACGCCGCACGGGTGCGGGCACCAGCATGGTCGTGAACCTGACCATGGATGACACGGTTCTGGAAGCCTTCCCCGCGCCACCCCCCGGCGCTGTGCTGGAGACGCTGGGCGGTGAGCAGCCGCAACGGCTGGGCCCCTGGCTGCTGGCGCTCGCGCTGATCTGCGTTGTGCTGGATGTGCTTGGTACGCTGATCGTGTCGGGTCGTCTGAGCGTTGGTGCGAAGGTGGCGCCGCTGGCCCTGGCACTCCTCGTCTGGGCGCCACCCCCTGCGGACGCGCAGGAGGGCGCCGAGATCGCGACGTCTGTGGAAGCCACGGCGGAGACGACCCTTGGCTATGTGCTGACCGGAGACGCGCGGATCGACAATGTCTCGGAGCGGGCGTTGGTGGGCCTAGGCAACGCGCTCGTGCGGCGCACCGCGGTCGAGCCCGGCCCGCCCATGGGCGTACGCCCGGGCGAGGATGAGCTTGCCTTCTACCCGGTGCTCTATTGGCCGCTGACGGCGGCGACCCTGCCGGAACGCGCGGGGCTCGATGCGCTGGCGGGCTACCTGCGTGGTGGCGGCCTTCTGATCATCGACACCCAGAACGGATCTTCCGGTTTCGGCGGCGCCAGCGCCGTGCAGATGCGCGAGATCGCCCGGGCGCTGAACCTCCCGCCGCTGGCGCCTATCAATCAGGAACACGTCCTGACCCGGGCCTTCTATCTGCTCGACGACTTCCCCGGTCGTTGGCGCGGTGGGCGCGTCTGGGCCGAGGCCGCGCGCCAGACTGGCGGCGGGCCCGAGGATGCCGAGGATATCCCCCAGTTCGACCGCGTCGATGACAACGTTTCGCCCGTGTTGGTCGGGTCAGCCGATTGGGCATCCGCCTGGGCCGTGGATCAGCGCGGTGCGCCTTTGTATCCGATTGGCCGACCCGGGGACCGGCAACGGGAGCTGGCGCTGCGCTTCGGGGTGAACGCAGTGATGTATGCGCTCACGGGCAACTACAAATCCGACCAGGTGCACGCGCCCGCGGTCCTGCAACGGCTGGGGCAGTAGCATGGAGGGGATGGCCATCACCTTCGCGCCGGTTGTGCCCATGGCGGTGATCTGGGCTCTCGGTGCGCTCGCGCTGGCGGCAACCATAGTGGCGTTCTGGTACAAGCTGCGCGGGGCCTGGACGCGGGCGCTGGCCCTCGGCGTACTGGTGCTGGCGCTGACCGGGCCCCAGTTGCGCGAGGAGGAGCGTGCCAACCTGCCGAACATCGCGTTCCTGGTGGTGGACCGCTCGGACAGCACATCGCTGGAGGACCGGAGTGCGCAGATCGAGGAAGCTGCGGCCGCCCTCGCCCAATCGATCCCGACCGCGGGCGGTCCGCGCCAGCCCCTGGAGCTAGTGACGGTCAATGTGGACACCACGACCTCGGGCGATGACCGCGGAACACAGATGCTGACGGCACTGGACGAGGCGACGGCGCAGGTCTCGCCTGGGCAGATCGCAGGCGCCATCCTGCTGACGGACGGACAGGTGCATGATGTGGACCGGCTGGCCTCGTTCCCCGCGCCTGTGCATGCGCTGATTGCAGGCGAGGAGTATGCGTTTGATCTGCGACTGACGCTTGAGACCGCGCCTGCCTTCGGCATCGTCGGCGAAGAGGTCACGTTCACCGTGCGGGCAGAGGCGATCGGCACGCCTCCCGCCGGCATCGGCGCACGGGCGCCTGCGCTGGTGGCCGTGGATGGTGGGACGCCGGAGCCGGTTCTGCTGGAATTGGGCGCGGAGACCGAGATCACCGTAACCATCGAGCATGGCGGGCCGACCGTGGTGGACTTCCAGCTTCCCGGCCACCCGGACGAGCTGACCAAGCGCAACAACCGGATTATTGCGACGGTGAACGGGGTGCGCGACCGGCTGCGCGTTCTGCTGGTCTCCGGTGAGCCGCATCCGGGCGGGCGGACCTGGCGCGACCTGTTGAAATCTGACCCGGCCGTCGAGCTGATCCATTTCACCATCCTGCGCCCGCCGTCGAAGCAGGACGGAACGCCGGTGTCCGAACTCTCGCTGATCGCCTTCCCGACGCGGGAACTGTTTCTCGAGAAGATCTCGGGTTTCGACCTGATCGTCTTTGACCGATACCGTTGGCGGGGCGTGCTGTCCTCGGGCTATCTGGCAAACGTATCGCGATATGTTCGCGACGGTGGTGCCGTGCTGGTGGCGTCCGGTCCGGCGTTCTCGGGCGCGCAAAGCCTGAACCGCACGCCGCTGGCCGAGATTCTGCCTGCCGAGCCGACTGTGAACGTCATCGAGCGCGCCTATCGGCCGAGCGTGACCGGGATTGGGGAACGCCACCCGGTGACTGCGGGGCTTGGTGATGACGAAAGCTGGGGTCGTTGGCTCCGCCAGATCGAGGTCGAGCCGCGCGCCGGGTCCATCGTCATGTCGGGGGTGGATGAGAAACCCCTGCTGCTGCTGGACCGCGTGGGGGAGGGACGCGTGGCGCTCCTGGCCTCGGATCACGCCTGGCTCTGGTCACGCGGGTATGATGGCGGCGGGCCGCAGGCGGATCTGCTCCGACGGGTGGCGCATTGGCTGATGCGGGAGCCGGAGCTCGAGGAAGAGGCGCTGTTTGCCCGTGTCGAAGGTGACCGCGTCCTGCTGGAACGCCGGACCTTGGCCGATGAGGCACCTGACTCCGTGCGCGCGACGCCTCCTGATGGCGGTGCCGCAGAAGTGCTGCAGTACGAGCAGATCGCGCCCGGGCGCTGGCAAGCCTTGCTTGAAGCTGCGGACGAGGGCCTTTGGCGCATGGACGACGGTGACGCGCAAACCGTTGCCGCTGTCGGGCCGCCAAGCCCGATGGAATTTGCCAACCCGGTTGCGAGCACAGAACCTCTGGCAGCGCTTGTCGATGCGAGCGACGGCAGCGCCCGTTGGCTGGCCGCAGGTATCCCGAACGTGCGGATGGTGGACGAAGGCCGTCGGAGCCACGGCCGCGGCTGGGTGGCGCTGACGCAGAGGGATGCTTTCCGGGTCACCGGCGTCCGTTTGTCGCCGCTCTTGCCCGCATGGCTTGCGATGCTGATTATTGCAGCATTGCTGGTCGGAGGGTGGCTGCGCGAGGGCAGGTAGGGAGGTTGGGGTGCGCCCCGAGGTTGCCCGCAACTTGAATAAATCGCGTGCACTTTGTCCCGGCGCAGGCCGTTATGCTTAACCACCCATTCACCATATCGGTGCCCAAGATAGGGGTGGGAGGCAACTACGTTCAGGGGTTTTGTGATTCCCAAACGGGTCCAGCCTATTCCCTTTCTCTCCACAAGACGTTATCCGGCCCGCCGTCGAAGGAGGGACAAATGGCGCGCAAACGCAAGGGACGCCCGCTGCATGGCTGGCTGCTGATTGACAAACCCGTGGGCGTGACCTCGACCGCGGTGGTCAACAAGGCGCGCTGGGCGTTCCAGGCACAGAAGGCGGGGCATGGCGGGACGTTGGACCCGCTGGCGACAGGGCTGCTGGCGGTGGCGTTCGGAGAGGCGACCAAGACGGTGGCTATCGCTCAGGAAGGTCTCAAGACCTACCAATTTACCGTACGTCTTGGCCAACGAACCTCCACCGATGATGCCGAGGGCGAGGTGGTCGCCGAGACTGCGGCGCGCCCGTCCGACACGGATATCCAGTCAGCTCTCGCCCCGTTCATCGGCGATATCATGCAGGTCCCGCCGCAATTCTCTGCCGTGAAGGTGGAGGGCGAACGCGCCTACGATCTTGCCCGTGACGGGGTGGAGATGGAGCTCGCCGCCCGGCCTCTCTGGGTCGAAAGCCTCCAGATCACAGCGCGTCCCGACCCCGATCATGTCGAACTGGAACTGGTCTGTGGCAAGGGGGGCTATGTCAGGTCCATCGCCCGGGATCTGGGTGAAGCATTGGGATGCCATGGCCATGTCTCGAGCCTCAGGCGGAAGGCATCAGGCGGTTTCGAGATCTCCGACGCCATCGCGTTCGACAGATTGGATGCGATCCGCGAAGAGGGTGGCGATGAGCACCTGCTCCCCTTGGAGACCGGGCTCGCTGACCTGCCGGAGGTCACGATCCGGGAACCCGAAGCAACCAAGCTTCGCAACGGCAATCCTGCACCGGTCACACATACGACATTGGAGTTTGGCGATGAGGGTTGGGCCTCGTGCAACGGTACGCCGGTTGCCATCGTCACTTACAAGGGCGGGCAGCTGCATCCAGAACGGGTTTTCGTCGGCCTTGATGCCGCATGATTGAAGAACGCCGACCCGAGGGGCCGGCGTTCAAATCTCGCTTCGTCTTGACCTCAAGTCGACGTAGGCTGGCTCTGCGTCGCAGGCTTGGATTGACCCGTGCCGTAGTTGCAGGCCGCGTTGGCAGCCGTCAGGGAGCCTAGCACCATTCCAGCGGTCAGCAGTGCAGTCGCGATTGTCTTCGTCATGGCAGACCTCCATTGAAAACGTGGGGCAGAGGGTAACCCACAACCGCAGGCTGTCAATCCACCGCACGGAAACTGCACGATTTCACTGGATTTTTCCGACTCGTCCTGTCATACGCCGCCGCATTGCCCGATTGAGGGCAAGGACTGCCCCTGCCGACCGTGCTGGACGACATCCCGGCTCTGGCCAGTGGGACGCAGTGTACCCCAAGACCAAGAAAGGAAAAGCCGATGTCGATTACGCCCGCGCGTAAGGAAGAACTGATCAAGGAATACGCCACCAAGGAAGGCGATACCGGGAGCCCGGAGGTCCAGATCGCGATCCTCACCGAACGCATCACCAACCTGACCGAGCACTTCAAAGGCCACAAGAAGGACAACCATTCCCGCCGTGGTCTGCTCAAGATGGTCTCCCAGCGGCGCAAGCTGCTCGACTATGCCCGCGCCAAGGATGAAGCCCGCTACAAGGACATCATCAAGCGCCTCGGCATTCGCCGCTAACACGATCTCGCGCGTCCATCCGGGCGCGCGTTTGCTATTGGGGCCCGGGCGGCCGCCCCTCTCTGCTGATGCAGACGTAAACGGCCGCTGACATGTCCGAGCGCTGTTGCCCCTGACCTCAGGCAACGGCCATGGAAACTGGAACCGGGGTCCGCGCCAAAAGGGGCGTGTTTCGCGGTGCCTGCCAGGGGGTAGGCATCGTTCGCAAAGGAAACGGAATGTTCGATATCGTTCGCAAGGAAATGGAATGGGGGGGCGAGACGCTCTCCATGGAAACGGGCAAGGTTGCCCGTCAGGCCGACGGCTCCGTCATCGTCACCTATGGCGAGACCACCGTGATGGCCAACGTCGTCTTCGACAAGAAGCCGAAGGTCGGTCTGGATTTCTTCCCGCTGACCGTGAACTACAACGAGAAATACTACGCTGCGGGCAAGATCCCCGGCGGCTTCTTCAAGCGTGAGGCCCGGCCCACCGAGAAGGAAACCCTCACCTCCCGCCTGATCGACCGGCCGATCCGTCCGCTGTTCGTCCCGGGCTTCAAGAACGAAACCCAGGTGATGATCACCGTTCTCTCCCACGACATGGAGAACGACCCGGACATCATCGGCATGATCGCGGCCTCGGCCGCGCTGACCATCTCGGGTGCGCCGTTCCGTGGCCCCATCGGTGGTGCGCGCGTTGGCTTCGTCGATGGCGAGTACGTGCTGAACCCCAAAGTCGACGACATGCAAAAGCTCGTCGACAATCCGGAGCAGCGCCTGAACCTCGTCGTCGCCGGCACCAAGAACGCCGTGATGATGGTCGAGTCGGAAGCCTACGAGCTTTCCGAGGAAGAGATGCTCGGCGCTGTCACCTTCGGCCACGACGCCATGCAGCCGGTGATCGATATGATCATCGCGCTGGCTGAAGAAGCCGCCAAGGAGCCGTTTGACTTCCAGCCGGACGACAACTCGGCGCTCTACGAGAAGATCCGTGGGCTGGGTGAGGACGACGTCCGCGCTGCCTTCGCCATCACCGACAAGCTTGAGCGTCAGGACGCCATCTCGGCGGCCCATGCCAAGATCAAGGAAGGCCTGTCGGAGGAAGATCTGGAGCAGGAAGGTGCGGTCAAGTCGTGCCTGAAGGAGCTCGACTCCAACGTTCTCCGCGGCGACGTCATCAAGACCGGCAAGCGTATCGATGGCCGCGACCTGACCACGGTCCGCCCGATCGAGTGCGAAGTGGGCATGCTGCCCCGGACCCATGGCTCGGCGCTGTTCACGCGCGGTGAGACTCAGGGCCTGTTGGTCACCACGCTCGGCACCGGCGACGATGAGC
>JBCDID010000136.1:0-8724 GCA_038749355.1 Pseudomonadota bacterium
TCACTTTGGAACAGCACGCAACGCGCTGTTTAACTATATCGCCGAAACCGGCAAGAGCAAGTGGCTCGACGGTAAGATGATTTTTTTGTCCGGAAGCCCGGAAATGGGAGATACGAACGGCATCCCGACCGGCCGGTTGTCCGGCATCGTCAACCATCAGGTGCCAGCCTGGTTGCGGACCAACCAGCTACCGTCTTACGGTACCAACTGTATCGAAGACTGGGAAGCCAAGTTGGAAGGAATCGTTGACGAGACCATCAACGCCGATATGCGCCTCATCTCAGGTATCCCGCCTTGGGTGCAAATGTACTACGAGCGTTTGCTGGCGCGAAGTGGCAAGTCTACCATCCTCGAGCTGTTCCCCAACCTGGAGATGTTCGTCTACGGCGGGGTCAACTTTGAGCCTTACCGCAAAAGCCTGGAAAACCTGCTAGGGGCACGCATCCCCAGCGTCGAGACGTACCCCGCTAGCGAAGGCTTCATCGCCTTCCAGGATACCCAAACTGAACCGGGATTACTACTCAACGCCGACAGCGGTATCTTCTTTGAGTTTATCCCGGCGGGAGAGATTTTTGCGGATAATCCCACCCGCTTACGGCTGGATCAGGTGGAGATTGGCGTCAACTACGCCATCATCCTTAACACCAACGCCGGGCTGTGGGGCTACAACATTGGGGATACGGTGGAGTTTGTCTCCACCAACCCCTACCGCCTACTGGTTACCGGACGGATCAAGCACTACATCTCCCTCGTTAGAAGAAGCGGAGATTATCCTATCCAACAATGCCACAGGTTTCTGTGTGGGATAACCCAACCGCTCGCCTGAAGTCGGGCCGACAACAACGTCTGTCCAAATATCTTGGAGCAGTTGTCCTTTCGCATCTCCTAGGTACTCTTTCAGACCATCCTTGCGGGGCGTGCCGTCTCTCTTTGTTAAAATACGCCCTTGCTGCCAAAGAAGTTCGAGCTCTTCAAATCCGAACCGCCACTGCCTATTTGCGCCCGGATGGGAGCCTCGCCATTCCACTGTCCTGGTTGCAGAGAAGTGCGGAGCGGTCAGATTCTCAGCTTTGAATTTGCCCTGATCATCCTCGTACTTGTACCTTGCAATCTGTTCATCTGAGTAGTCACCATAAATCTTATTGAAGGTCTTATTCTTGCTCTTTGAGTAATAGAGAATCCGGTCGGATATGCGCCCATAGCGAGACGGGTCATTGTGCGAGGACGTTCTTTTCCACGTAACTTCGTTCAGATAATTCTTGTGGCCAAACACAGCATCTAGCAGCACCTTGATGTAGTGGCTCGCCGTTGTATCACAGTGAAGATAGATGCTCCCGCTTGGTTTCAGAACGCGTTCGAGTTCGACCAGCCGAGCGGCCATCATCGTAAGGTAGGCGAGCATGTTGTTCTCGCCAAGAATGCGCCTGAGTGCCGCCATCACATCGCCCACGTGGCCCGCACCAGTCTCAAGCTGTAGGAATGTTTCCTCTGCAATTTCTCCCCACAGCCAAGTGTCTTCAAACGTCGCTATTTGCGCGTCCGACCACTTGCTCCTGTCCGGCGACTTGAAAAGCAAATTGTAAGTCGCACTCGAGTTAAATGGAGGATCGAGATAGATCAGATCTACGCTTTCGTCAGGGATATACTCCCGCAAGATATTCAGGTTGTCCCCGAAGTAGAATGCGTTCTTCATCCGCTCGGCCCTCACTCGAACTATTTGCAGTAAGGTACTAGAAATCCAGACTCTTGTCGCCGTCATATCTAGCGTAGTTATCCACAAGATGCGCCAGATACGGTGTATTGTAGGTCCCCTTCAACTCAGCATTGAGGGTTCACCACCCGAGCGCTGCGGCCATTGGGACCACGCCGATATCGGCTGCTGAGCGTCGCCGCCTTCAGGCGTTGAAGGTGTAGCCGCCGCGCTCGATGACGCTGGTCAGATCGGCGGTGGAGATCATGCTCGCGAGGTCCTCGGCCGAGGCTGAACCGGCGATATCTCTGAGCCCTGTGACGAGCTCGTCCATCGCCGCGGCGGATGCGGTCAGGAAGTCCGGATTAGTAGGGTGTTCGACGGGGATGCCGGTCGGGATCATCACTTCCCTACATTGAAGGGCTGAGACGTGGAATTTCAGGTAGGGCTGCGCGCCGTCCTCTGCGCCTGCCGTGACCAGTTCGTAGCCCATGGCACGGACCCCGGCCTGGTATCCATCCAGTGCGTAGAGCGTCAGTTGTAGCGTCTCGGCCGAGGCCTCGGTCAACAGCGTGCGCAACCTGTCCAGGACGTGGTCCAGAACGCTGGCGCTCAGGAACGCGAGCTCGGGATCTCCGGCCAATTGCTCACCGCTGATCTTGTCGAAGAGGCGCGCTGCGCGTGTCCGGGTGTTCAGTTCGATAAACCGCATGTCCCGCTCCTCACGCTGACCAGCCCTTGACGTCGATCAGATCCCGCAGATGGACATTCGCCGACCCGTCCGTCGCAGCGGCGTTGCCCCACCAGATCAACTGCCCATTCGTCACGCCGCTTTCACTCAGGCGTTGCAGCAGCGCGTCGATCGAAGGCTGGTCGATGAAGTTGCTCGTTCCATGTATCCACACGGTCACAAGGTTGTCCTGCGCGGAGACATCCAGCGACGTGAGCTGGGAATTGTTCGTGTTGAGATAGACGAGCAAAGGCAGATCGTGGAGATCGACGCTTCCGACATTCGTTCCGGAAACATTCAGGTGGGTCAGGCCAGCGAGGCCGGTCAGATCGACCCCGGTAAGCTCCGCGTTGGCATAGATGTGGTAGCCTTCCAACGCGGTCCAGCCGTAAAGGCGCGGCATCTGCCCGGCGAAGACATCGCCGAAGAGCCAGAGCTGGGCAATGTTTTGAGGATCATCGTCCGGCAGAAGAAGCTCCCAGTAGTTGTCGGCCCCTGCCGCAAAGGTGTGGCTCGCAGCCGTCGCGTTGACGCTCGCCACCTCCACCCCGCCTTCATAGGCTTTCCAGACCGGCAATGTGCCTGACTTGGATATGGCGGGTGTGGACGCACCGCCTGCGCCTGAAACCGGAAAGCGAAAGAGGTTCGTGACGGGCTTTGTGCCTCGGCTCAGATGCGGCACAAAAGGCCCCTTAAAGGGTCCTTCAAACATCAGGCGTGCTTGATGTAGTAGCTGGCCTCACCCCATGCCGCCCAGACCCAGACACGGGTGGCCGCGCCGCCTGGCAGGGACCAGTCGGCGACGGCCTGGCCGGGCTCCCACTTGATGCCGAAGCGCAGATCGTCGTCATCGGCCGGGGCTGCGTCCTGCACGCGCATGAGGAGAGGGGCATCCCCATGGACCGCGAAGAGCGTCAGGCTTTCGACGGCGGCACTGGTGGCCTCAACCCAGCCGGCAGTTCGGTTGATGGTGTTCGGGGCGTCCATGGGGCGTGCTCCTCAGTCTTCCGCCGCGGCGGCGGTCTCGGGCGTCAGGTCGGCCGAGTCGTTGAGCAAGGTCTCCAGCAGCGAGACCTTGCGCGTGCCGTCCCCGACGATCCCTGCCAGGCGCGCGCACTTGGTGCGGTCGAGCTCGGTGCAGGTCTCGGCGGCGACGTCGGCGACGCCCCCGACCGCGGTGAGGCCGATGCCGCCGTACTTCCGGGCCTTCTCGGGGTCGAATTCGCCACCCGTGCAGGCGGTCAGCAGCGCGGCGGCCATGAGTGCAGTCGTCAGTCTGAGCATGTTCAGTCTCCCTGGTTGCTCTGCCAGATGGCCTCGATCCATCCGGCGGTGATGTCGGTCCCGAAGAGCGCCACGAGAACGGCGATGATGGTCAGGCCAGTCAGCGCGGCGATGACGGGGTTGTCGGTGATCCAGTCCCAAAGCCTGGGCATTGATGTCTCCGTCAGGTTGGTGGGGTGATGGCGATGCCGAGGGCGGCGGCCTCGTCGATCGCCTGGGTTTGTGCATCCGTCAGGATCGCCGCGTAGTCGGAGGGGTCGGCAAGGCCGAGCCTCTGATCCAGCTCGCTCCTCAGGCCCGACGTGAGCGAGATGATCTCGTTGAGGCGCTCTGCATTCGCCAGGATGGCGTGGCAGAGATCGGCGGGCGCGATGCCCTTCTTCTCGGCCTCGGGTTCGATCAGTTTGGCGTCGAGCGGCTCCGGGGCATCGCCGGCGGCGAGATAGCGTCGCGCCGCCTCGGCCTTGGCGGGGAATGCCTGCACCTCCGCGGCCGAATACCCCTGGGTGAACTGCGCCATGAAGGCATCTATCCACCCGATCATGGCGCGCTGCGCGGTGGCCAGATCCGGATAGGGCAGCGGCTCAAACGGCTCGAGCTTCAGGGTGTCCAGATCGACACGAAAGAGATGCGGCGACGCCGCGGCGGCCGCGTGGGTTTCAGGGTCGATCGGGATGGTTGGCCCAGGGAGGTTGCGTTCGTCCCCGTCCTGGACGAATCCGCGGATCTGGCCGGTGTCTTTGTTATAGATGCACTTCATGGAAGCCTCCTCACCAACCGATCGCTGTCCAAAGGATGTCGCCGGTACGCGTCCCTGTATCGTGGTCGCCTGCCACCTGAGCACCGAACCGATCCATGCTGATCAGAAGGGGTGCGATCGAGCCGCCGACAACGACCCCATGCAAGGTCGGGTAGACCCCGAAGCAGGCATTCGGGAACGCGGTCGGGAAGACGATGCTGTGCGCGGTCTGGTTCTGGGCGACGCTGACCAGCGTGCCCCATTTCATGATCCAGCCGCCTGGGATCTGGAGTTCACCATCGACCGCGAGCGTCATCGTGAACTGCGCGGATGCGGCCTGAATCGCCTGACGGATCTGCGTGTTATCGGCACCGTTCTGACCGGACTGCCAGGAGCCGTCTCCAAGGTAGTAGTCGATCACATGGCAGAGCTCCGACAGGACGGCATGATAGAACTCGGCTGGCGGGATTGAGCCTTCGGTTCCGGTGCCGGGATCGCCATTGGTCCAGGCGGCGTCCACGCTTGGCAGGCCGGTGGCAGGATCAAAGGGGCGGATATAGTCCATCAGTACCTCCTCAGGCGGCCGGTGCGTCGGCCTGCGAATAGTCCCAGACGATGGTGGTGTGCGCGGACTTCAGGCGCTCGAAGAGACACTCGATCTCGTCGGCTCGTGTCATGCTCACGTGGCTGTCCTCTCCGACCCGGCCGCCGCCGGTGCCGACCCGGAACCAGACGTTCCGCGTCGTCTTAAGCGACACCGTCCAGAACAAACGTATGGTCGGTGACCCCGTTTCCCGCCTTGCGTTCTGATGCCCGCAGGGCGAGCGGCCACAGATGAAGGGCCGGTGCTCGGTGATCTCGATCTCGTAGCCACGATCGGTCGCGAGTGCCGTGAAGAACGCGATCGACATGCCGCCCGTGCTGCGCAGCAGGGCAATGACCGCATCCCGGCGTTCGACAAAGGTCTGGTTTGCAGGCGCGCAATCGTCCGGCAGTCCCAGCACCCGCTCCCAGTCTTTCAGCGTCTCCGCACAGGTGCGCGGGTCGGCCTCATCGAGGAGCTGGAGGGCGCGGGTATCGCAGCGCTGTCCCTCGGCACCAAGCGCCGTCATCAGGCTCTGCCAAACCGGCCCACCTGTGCCCGGCCAGGCGCCGCCCCGGGGCATCAGCCGGGTCAGGGCACCGGCATAGGCGGAGAGGTCGCGCACGCTCATGTGAAGGTCACCACGCCGAGGACCGGCATCTCGCCGACCGCGGGCACGATGTCGGCCGCGGGTGCCGTGAGGAGATGGTCGGTCTCGCCCGGCGCCAGCGAGATCGCCTCGGCAATATGGGTAAACGGGATCTGGGCGCCCGGCGCACCGGCCCGCAGAATGAGCGCGGCGAGCGATGCCTCAACCGCGGCGCGCACCTCCGGTGTGTCCGGCGTCACGCTCAGTGTGACATCCACCGGCAGGAGAACGGGCGCTGCCACGGTGACGTCTGCTGTCACTGGTCGGACGGCATCGATCGCAGTCTGAACGGCGGCGAGCTCGCCCGCATTCGGGGCGGGGCCGTGCATCGCGTCATCGGCCACCACCCGGACGGTCACCGCGCCCAGCGACTCGGAGGTCACCCAGACCCGCGTGATGCCCGGCACGCTCTTGGCCCAGGCAACATAATCATGGGCCGCACCGCCCTGCGGCGGGCGTCTCAGGCGCTCCAGCAGCCGCTGACGGAGCCGGTCATCGCTTTCGGCATCCGCGCCACCCGCAAGGCCCGGCGCGGCAACGGCCGCATCACTGTCGAGCCCGTCAGGTGGTTCAAGAAAAACCAGGCGTTCGCCGCCCGTCAGGTTGCCATCGCTGCCGCGCGCGACGGCCTCGATCGCCACCGTCGCGGTGCCGCCTGCAATGACCGCGGCCTCCGTTGTCTGGAACTCCAGCCCGTTCTCGTGACCGAGGCGCGCACCGACATCGATGACGGTGCCGTCTGTCCCGGTTGCGCTGGCCTGACCGGTGGCCTGTGCCGGGGCTGCGCGGGCAATGGCGTAGAAGCCAGCGTGACGCTCGAGCTGTTCGCTGTCCGCGGTGTCCGCGAAGACCTGTTTATAGACCCAGTCCACATGGCCGAAGATCGAATGGGCGGCGCCGGCCAGGCCGCGCGCAATGCCGGCGAGCACGGAGCCGCGCCGCACGATCGGGACCGCGTCCATGTTGGCCTCGATATCGGACCGGATGCGCCGATCGAGGGTGGTCAGATCCGGACGGGAGAAGCTCATGCCGTCCCTCCCGCTGCCGATCCCATCGCCTGCCAGAGAAGGTCATAGGCCAGGTGCTCGACCGTGCCGCCTGGCCGATGGATCACGATCTCCAGATGGAGGGTTGCGCCGCTGCCGTCGCCATCACTCCGGGTTGCCGTGACATCGATGGCGGTCGCGATGCCGTCGCGGGTCATCCAGGCCAGCGCCTCGGCCGCGAAGTCAGCGGCGCGGCGGCGGTTTTCCTCGGTAGCCTTGGCTCGGGCGAGCGTCCAGAGCCGCCCGCCAAGAGGCGATGTGGAAAGCGCGTCTCCCCACCAGCCGCGCAGATCCGTCTCGCCGGCCTCGACATCGCGGGGCTGGGCCCGCGCATCGGTCAGGAGCGACATGAGCGCCAGCGAGGCCAGCCCGTCGTCCAGGACAAGATCGCCATTGGCAAGGCAGAGATCCGCGCTCAGGCTGACGGGGTCGAGGGCAAGGGCAAGATCCGTCATGGAGCGCCTCCGCCTGGCTCGGCACCGGTGACAATCGGCCAGAGCCCGGCCGAGCTGCCGGCACCGACCTCGACGAGGTCCGTGATGCGGGCGACCGGCTCGCCATTGAACGTGACGGTGGGCGCGGAGATCTCGATGGTGTCGGGTGCGATGATGCGCACGCGGTCCTCGCGGATCTCGACCTGGTGGCCTGCCCCATCAAAGAGCGCACTTTCACCTTGCTTGAGATCCCGGGGCCGGTGGCTGCGATTGCCGAGCGGAATGACAACGGGGTGGCCGCGCACACTCATGACGCTAAGCATCACGCCCTCGGTTCCGGCAACGGGGACCGAGGTCAGGCCATAGGGTTCGGCCAGCTCGACGCCGTCCAGCGTCTCGCCCTCAAGCGCATCGACCGTGACCAGGACGCGCCCGCCGCTGGCAGTCGCCGCCTTGATCACGCAGCGCCCGATCATCAGCTGCACCCGGCGTGATAGTTTTTCGACGAGGCCGCTCACAGCGCGTCCCACCCGGTCTGCGTGGACTTGCTGCTGACGCGCTGCAGCGTCTCTTCTGCAAGTAGGTCATAGCCTTCGGGCGGGGCCACCTTTAGCTCCGTGACGGTGCCGCGATGGTCGAGGCTGAAGGTGGTCTCGACCACCAGCAGCCGGTCCTTGTTCAGCCCCATCAGCGGGTCCGTCACCTCGACCTCTTCGCCAGCCTGCCAGAGCCCGAGCGCATCCGGCGCCCAGCCCTGAACCGTGTAGGTCCAGGTGCGTGCGCGCGCCCGGCGCAGCGCGGCCTCGTGCTTCGCGCGCTGGCCCATGGTGACCGTGGTGCCCTGCGACTCGGCCAGAAGGATCATCGGTCGATGGATCGGGACAGACGCATCGACGGCGCGCCCGGCCGAGCTTGCCGAGGTGCCCGCACCGGTGTTGTCCGAGCCTTCGGCCTGACCCTTGACCCGGTAGTTTGAGAACTGGTTCGAGCCGTCCAGATTTGCAGCCGCGGAAAGCACGTTCGATCCATATTCAAGGGTGCCTTGAAGGGTCTCCGAACGGCGGCGGATGACCAGGCGCCCGCGCGTATCATCGGTGAGAAAGACGCCGCGTTGCCGGGCCAGACGCTCCAGCAATTCGAAGACGGTCTCACCCGGTTCGACCTGTACGCGGGGGAAAGGTTTGGTCTCGCCCGCGAGATCCACAACCGCGATGCCAAAGGGTTCGGCGATCCGGGTCGCGATCTCGACCAGGGTTAGATCGCGCAACGCGCCGGAGGGATGCTCGCAGGCGCAATCGACCAGCTGCCCGGTCAGCGAGCGGCCACGCACCTGAACCACGTGGTTGCCCGCATCATAGCGCGGCGCGACACTGTCGATGACACCCGAGATCACGGGCGCGTCGTCAATGGTCAGGGTGCACGCCTGGTGCGGGGTCAGGGGTCGGCGTTCGTCCGCGCCTGGCCACCAGTCCGTGACGCCGAGATCGAAGCTCGCGGCAACCTCTTCAAGGGACCGCGTGACCCTGACGGAGATCCAGCCGCCGAAGTCCCGGTCATCGATCTTCAGAA
>JBCDID010000137.1:0-8714 GCA_038749355.1 Pseudomonadota bacterium
GTCCCGTTGTGGACCGTCAGCTTGTCGACCTTGCCCGCAAGCTCGGTCAGGGCTTCCAGCTCCTTGAGGCGCAGCATGACCGGGTTCTCCTCCATCACCTTCGCGGTGTTGAGGAGCGCCCGGGTCGCCTGCGTTTCCTCACGACGCCGGATGACGTTAGCCTCGGCCGCCTTCTCGGCCTCGACCACACGGTTCAGGATTTCGCGCATCTCGCCCGGCAGGATCACGTCCTTCAACGCGATCTCACCGACCTCGAGCCCGATCTCGCCCATCTCGGCACGGACCTTCTCTGCGGCCTCGGCATCGACCGTCACCTTCTCGGCCAACAGCTGATCGAGCGTGCGCTGACCAACCGTCTTGCGAAAGGCGAACTGTAGCGCCCGGTGGAGCGCCTCGTCGAAGTCCTTCACCACGGTGGCGGCCTTCACCGGGTCCACTACGCGCACATCGGCGGCGATGTTGACCCGGACGGTCACGCGGTCGGCGGTCAACACCTCCTGGCCGGTGACATCATGGGCCCGCCAGCGAGTGTCGACGGTCTTGACCTGAACGGCCCGCCCGGTGTTCCAGAAAAGGTGCACACCTTCCTCCAGAACTCCCATGAACGTTCCGCCAACAGTCAGCAAGCCTACCTGACCACGATCCACGGTCGCCTTGTGGATAGCAGTCTGGTACCCGCCCGCTTCGAAGGACGCTCGCAGATCCTCGGGCACGGTCAGGTCATTGGCCAGGTCGAACCGACGCAGTTCCCACGGGCCGGCAGCGTTCCACAGCGGGGTCCGCTCCTTCGGGCCACGAGACAGGTCGAAGAGAGCGCCGTCGCGAAACACCGCCACGACCTCGCCTTCATTCGCCTGCACAACCGTCAGCTCGCGTTCCGCCAGGTCCGGGCGTTCGCCGGTCAGGACCCGCTCGAACTTCGAGACGAACTGTGGCCGCGCCAGATCGTGCCGTTCCTGCTCCAGCCCGCGTGTCCGGACCCGGTGCTCCCCGGGGCCAAGAATATCCGTAACCCGGCCGTTGTGCAGCACAAGAACCCGTTCGGTTGCGTTCACGTCGATCCGGGTCAGACCATGGATCCAATCGATGAGATACATCATCGGTCCACCCTCCCTTTGCAAAAGGGGACCGAAGTGGAGGCGGTCCCCTGGACTATGGTTGGCTCGCGTCCAAGCGATGCCTCCTTTGGTTGGCCTGCGGCAATGCAGGCGGTGATATCCCCGGATGGGGATCTGCGGTCGCGGGCGTACCCGCGGATGTTTGTTCCCTCGCGGGATGAAGCCTCGGGGCCGGCTGACCGCCGTAGCGGACGGGTGTGGGCGAGGGGACCTCCGGGGACTGGGGCGGGGTTTGGGACGCAAGCCCTCACCTGACTCCAGCCCGCATTGGCCGTCAGCCTTTGCCGGTCCGCCGCGTCGGGCAGTGCCGGTTTTGGTCGCTGGCCCCGAAGGACCGTTGACCGCCGCCGACCCTGCAGGCCGGCCCCGAGACCCAATTGGTATTCCGGTACCCAAAACCGGTGCCGCGCCATGCGGCAGAAGATGGTTGGATTCGAACCAACTACATCCAGCGTGAAAGGCTGGTGCTCTACCCAATGAGCTACATCGCTTTGGAGCAAATGACGGGAATCGAACCCGCAACCTACGGGCCACAGCCCGGTGCTCTACCGTTGAGCTACATCCGCAACCTCTCCCATCGGCCTCGGACCCAGGCATACGCGGACCGCAGGGCGGCGCGCACCGGGGGAGGGGTCTCAACCTCCCGCCGCTTGGGCTCAGGGGCTCCCGAAAGAGGACGCGCCGTATCAGGGGAATCAGCGGCCCCGCGCAACCGGCTTTCCGTTGGGTCAGCGAGATTGACGCGATGAGTGTTGCGAAAATACCGCTCACCGTTGTGCAGTTATGCCGGACTTTCGGCCGACTTTGCGCCCCAAGCAAGCTTTACGCTCGCCATTCCGGTGTTTCCGAGCGTCAGAGCCTGTCGCGCAGCGCGTACCACGTCATGGCAAGTCGGAGGAGCGGCATCCGAAACCAGTCCCCACCCGGGAATTGCGGTGTCGGCATGCGCGCCAGAAGGTTCCAGTCTTCAACCTCCCCTGCGATAGCGTCGGCGGCGATCTTGCCCCCCATGGTCGCCATGTGGATGCCTGACCCCGACCAGCCCCCGATTGCCTTAACCCCGCGCCCAAGATCATGAAACAGCGGGAAGCGCGTGCCCGTTATGGCAAGGGTGCCGCCCCAGGCATGGGTGATCTTCACATCGGCCAGATCGGGATAGACCTCAAGCATCCGTTTGCGGACGAAGTTCCCGAGATCACTGGGGAACTTGCGCCCATAGCTCTCCCCACCGCCCCACAGCATCCGCCCGTCCGGGGAAAGGCGGAAGTAGTTGAGCACGAAGCGGGTGTCAGAGACGCAGAGGTTGTCCCTGTTGACCTGCCGCGCCCGGTTCGCGCCAAGGGGTTCGGTTGCTAGGATGTAGTTGTTGATCGGCAGCATCCGGCGTTGCGGGCGCCGGGAAAGCCCGTCGAGATAACCGTTGCATGCCAATAGGATATGAGAGGCAGTCACCGCCCCTCGAGCGGTGTCGACGCGCCCTTTGTCTATCTTGAGGACCCGCGTTTCTTCGTGGATCTGTGCGCCCGCCGAGACCGCCGCCCGGGCCACGCCGTGTGCCAGTTTCAGCGGATGCAGGTGCCCGCCCATCTCGTCGCGATAGCCCCCGTGATAGGCGTCTGTTCCGAGGAGGGATTGCATCTCGTCCCGTTCGATTGGCGAGGCGGTCTGATGATCGTATCGGGTTTGCAAATGTTCAACAAACCCATGGAGTTCCGGGACGTATCTAGAGCGCGTGGCGGCCTCCAGATAGCCATCTGCGAGATCGCAGTCGATGTTGTGCCTCGCGATCAGATCCCGGACCAACCGGTTCGCGGCAATCGCAATATCCCAGACCTTGCGGGCATCATTCGTGCCGGCCACGCGCTCGTATTCCTCGATATCCGCGCGGGGGCCGATGCCAAGCTGTCCACCATTGCGACCAGACGCACCCCAGCCGACGCGGTTCGCTTCCAGAACGCAGACCGACAGGCCTCTCTCCGCGAGATGCAACGCGGCTGACAGCCCGGCATAACCTGCGCCGACGATGCAGACATCTGCGGCTGTGTCCCCGTCCAGCGCCGGGTAATCGTCTGCGATACCTGCGGTTTCGGCATACCAGCTCGGCGCGTGGACACCCGGAGTGTCATTCGCGGTCAGGTAGCTCATGGCCTAGAGCAGCCGGTCGGCCGTCTCGTCAAGCGCTGCACGGGCGCGGGTGACCAAAGTATCAATCTCGTCGCGCGTAATGATCAAAGGCGGTGAGATGATCATCGTGTCGCCGACGGCTCGCATAACCAGGCCACCCTTCACCGAGATTTCACGGCACAGACCGCCTGCGCCGGTGTCTTCCGGGAACCGCGCCATGGTTTCCTTGTCCGCTACGATTTCCAGAGCGCCCAACAGGCCCCGGGTTCTTGCCTCACCTACGATGGGATGATCGGCCAGCGTCGCCCAGCGTTTGGCGAGATACGGCCCCGTGTCCGTGCCGACCCGCTCCGGCAGATCTTCCTCATGCAATATCCGAAGGTTGACCAATCCAGCTGCGCAGGCCAGCGGGTGCCCGGAATATGTATAGCCGTGGTAGAACTCGCCCGCATGCGCCATCACGGGCCCCGCCACGCGGTCCGAAATGAAGACGCCGCCCATGGGCACGTAGCCGGAGGTTAAACCCTTGGCGATGGGCATCAGGTCGGCCTCGATCCCCAGCGTTTCGCATCCCCACCAGGCGCCTGTGCGGCCAAACCCGCAGATGACTTCATCGGCGACCAGAAGGATGTCATGTTCGCGGCAGATGCGCTGGATCTCCGGCCAGTAAGTATCCGCCGGGATGATGACACCGCCCGCGCCCTGGATGGGCTCGCCAATGAAGGCGGCGACGTTCTCGGCTCCGACCTCGAGGATCTTGGCCTCGACCTCGCGCGCACAGGCGAGCGCGAACTCCTCGGGGCTCATGCCGCTTTCGCGCCCCTCGCCGAACCAGTAGGGCTGGTTGACGTGGTGGATGCCCTCGATCGGCAGACCGGATTGGTTGTGCATCACACCCATGCCACCCAACGAGGCCGCGGCTACCGTCGATCCGTGATAAGCGTTCTTGCGCGAGATGAAGTGTTTCTTCGAGGGCTTGCCCATGCAGTCCCAGTAGACCCGAGCCAGCCGGAAGACTGTGTCATTCGACTCCGAGCCGGAGTTCGTGAAGAACACCTTGTTCATGTGGTCAGGCGCCTGGGCACACAATGCCTCAGCAAACTCGGCCACCGGCGGATGGGTGGATTGGAAAAACGTATTGTAATACGGGAGCTTGCGCGCCTGGGCTGCAATCGCGTCTGCAATCTCCTGCCGCCCGTATCCCACGTTTACGCACCATAGCCCGGCCATGCCGTCGAGAATCTGGTTGCCGGTGGAATCCGTTAGCCACACCCCTTGCGCCTCAGTGATCACACGCGCGCCCTTGCTCGCCAGATCTGCGGTATCGGTGAACGGGTGCCAGTGATGGGCGCCGTCCATGGCTTGGTATTCCTCGGTCGGGCGCAGGTTCGGATGGAGCATGGAATCCTCGTGCGTTGCAGCCTCTCCATCTCGCGCCGAACATGCATTGGGGTCAAGGGGCCAGAGGGGCTTGCATATGGACCACCTGCCGGGCCAAATCGGCGTTGGAGGAGAACTCATGCAATTCCACGAAGAGCTGGCCGCGTTCCGCGCGGCGCATCCCGATGTGACCCAGGCCGAGGTCTTTGTCGTGGACCTGAACGCCACGATCCGTGGCAAACTGGTCCCCATCGATGCGCTGGACAAACTGGCGAAGGATTCCATGAAGATGCCCGTCTCGACGCCTGCGCTCGATATCTTCTCCGAGGATGTCTACGAGGCCGGGCTTGCCATCCAGACCGGCGATCCTGATGGGGTGCTCGATCCGGTGCCAGGCACGCTTGGCCGAATGCTTTGGGCCGAGACACCTACGGCTCAGGTGCAGGTGACGATCCGGCGGGCAAATGGAACCAAGGCCCCGTACGATGCGCGCAACGTCTTGGCGCGCGTCGCCTCACGGGTCGCGGATGCGGGGTTGGTCGCAGTCACTGCGCTGGAACAGGAATTCTACCTAATCGATCTGCATGAGGATCTGCCGCCGTGCGACCCCGTCACTGGACGAAGGCTGGCAGGGGGGCAGGTCTACAACCTGGATGTGGGGCGCGCGTTCACGCCCTTGTTGACCGACATGGCAGAGGCCGCGCGGGCGCTCGGTGCCGAGACCGAGACGATGATCACCGAGTTCGGCTATGGTCAGTTCGAGGTGAACCTCGTGCACGGGCCGGATCCGCTGGCAGCTTGCGACCAGATCATTGCGCTGCGCCGGGCGGCGCGCGGCGTGGCCCGCAGGTACGGTTTTGACGTGACCTTTGCCTCCAAACCATGGCCGGACACAACCGGATCGGGTCTGCATATCCATACCAGCCTTCAGGATGCCGAGGGTGCGAACATCTTTGCGGGGGACGGTGCGCCGAATGCTGCGATGTCTCATGCCATTGCGGGCATGGTGCGGCACATGGCGGAGAGCATGCTGATATTTGCGCCGCATGCCGCGTCCTACCGACGCCTCGTGCCCGGCATGATCGCGCCGGTCGAGGCGCTCTGGGCCATCGATCACCGCGGCGCTGCCGTTCGTGTGCCGGAGACGGAAGGACCGGGCGCCCGGATCGAGCACCGGACAGCGGGCGCCGAAGCGAACCCCTACCTCGTATCCGCCGCGGTGCTTGCGGCGATTCTGGCCGGCTTGAACGCAGGCGAGGCGCCACCCAATGCCATCATGGGCGAGATCCGGCCCGGCATGGGCACGCCACTGCCGCTCGAATGGGGCCAGGCGGAGGCGGCGTTCGCCGCGTCCGACTTCATCGCGGATTGGTTGGGTGAAGAATTCCGCCACGTCTTCGCCGCTATCAAACGCCAGGAGCGTGCGGCCTTGCAGCCCCGTATGACTGACATAGAGCGCGCGACCTATCTCCGCCGGATTTAAGCTTCGGTGACATTTGTCACTTCCCCGTGACCAAATTCGCCATTAAGTTGTTGGCGAGAATTTGAGCAGGAGGAAGATTTGCAGAGTTCCAAGGACGTGCCTCCGGACAAAGACAATCCTAACGAACCTCAAGATATCGTGGAGGGCGATCTCGACGCCGTGCGGGGCGGTGCGTGGAGCCTTTGTATGAACGATCCCTCGATCCGCGATCTCGTGCCCGATGCGGATGTGGACAACGTTGCCGCAGAACTGCCAACGGGACAGCCAACCAGCGTTGGCAAGAGCAAGCTGCTTCACAAGTAGGACCGAGCCGCGCGACGACCGCCGCGCCTCTTGCAAGGTCCCACACGCGCGGTGCTGCGAGACCTGTGTTTCTGGCACTGTTGCAGGGCGTCTAGAGCATCCCTTTCACTTTGGAAACAATAGCTTCCGGCGTGATCTCGAAGTGCTTGAAGAGGTCGCCTGCCGGTGCCGATGCGCCGAAGCCGTGCATTCCCACGAATTCGCCCTTCTCGCGCTTGCCGCGCTCTCCATAGAGCCAGCGATCCCATCCAAACCGGATTGCGGCCTCCACTGCCACCCGCACCGGGCCCGCGGGAAGGACCTTGCGCCTGTAGGTGTCCGGTTGTTCCTCGAAGATCTCCCAGCACGGCATCGACACGACACGTGTCCCGATCCCGTCCGCCTGGAGCAGATCGCGCGCGGCCATGGCGACCGAGACCTCTGACCCTGTCGCCAGCAGGATGGCTTTCCGCTTGCCCTCCGCGTCAGCCAGCACGTACCCGCCCTGTGCTGTCAGATTCTTCGTCGTGTGTTTCGTCCGAACGGTGGGCAGGCCCTGACGGCTGAGCGCCAGGACAGACGGCGTGCCCGGCGTCGTCAGTGCGACTTCCCATGTCTCTGCCGTCTCGACCGCGTCAGCCGGGCGGAAGACGTTCATGTTCGGCGTTGCCCGCAGCATGGCCAAGTGCTCGACCGGCTGGTGGGTTGGCCCATCCTCGCCCAGCCCGATCGAGTCGTGCGTCATCACATAGGCGACCTTGATCCCCATCAGCGACGACAGCCGCATGGACGCGCGCGCATAATCCGTGAAGCACATGAACGTGCCGCCATAGGGCATCACGCCGCCGTGCAAGGCCATCCCGTTCAGCGCCGCCGCCATGCCGTGTTCGCGGATGCCGTAGTGAATGTGGCGCCCTTTGCGATCGTCCGGGCCAAACGTGCCGAGCGTCGATGTCTTGGTGTTATTCGAGCCGGTCAGATCCGCCGAACCACCCAGCGTCTCCGGCATCACCGCGTTCACTACTTCGAGTGCTTTTTGGGATGCGGCACGGGTCGCGACCTTGGGCGCTTCCTCCGAGAGTGACTTCTTCAGTGCCTTGACCTTGGCGGAAAGGCGGGCAGGGACCTCTCCCGACATCACGCGCGAGAATTCGCGGCGCTTGGAGTCCGACAGCTTGCCCAGTTCCTCGTCCCATGCAGCATGCGCCGCTGCCCCCCGCTTGGCTGTAGCCTCCCACTCGGATTTCACGGAACCGGGGATCTCGAACGGGGCATGAGGCCAGTCGAACGTCTTGCGCGCATCCGCGATCAGTGCGTCATCCGTCAGCGCCCCGTGCGCCTTGGCCGTGTCCTGCGCGGTCGTACCAATGCCGATATGCGTCTTGCAGGCGATCATCACCGGTGCTGTGTGCTTGGCGTTCGAGGCCCATTCCAACGCCTCTTCAACCGCGGCATGATCGTGCCCATCGACGGCGCGCACGTCCCAGCCCGAGGCCTTGAACCGTGCCACCTGATCGGTTGTGTCCGAGATCTCGACCTTGCCGTCGATGGTGATCCCGTTGTCATCCCAGAGCACGATTAGGTTCGAGAGCTTCTGCATGCCCGCAAACCCGATGGCCTCCTGGGAAATGCCCTCCATCAGGCAGCCATCGCCCGCGACCACCCAGGTCTTGTGGTTGACGATCTTCTTGCCGAAGCGCGCGCGGAGGTTTTCCTCGGCAATGGCCATGCCGACGGCCGTCGCGATGCCCTGGCCCAAGGGTCCGGTGGTCGTCTCGATCCCGGGGGCATGGCCGAATTCCGGGTGCCCTGCAGTCGGCGCGCCAAGCTGGCGAAAATCCTTGATCTGTTGCAGCCCCATGCCCGGGTAACCTGTCAGGTGCAGCAGACCGTAGAGCAGCATCGACCCATGACCCGCGGACAGCACGAACCGGTCACGATCCGCCCAATCCGGTGCTGCAGGGTCGAACCGGAGGAACTTGTCAAACAGGACCGTCGCCACATCCGCCATACCCATCGGCATGCCCGTGTGCCCCGAATTGGCCGCCTTCACCGCGTCCAGCGCCAGCATGCGCAGCGCGTTTGCCATCTCGAACCGGCGCGGATCGGCAGCCTTCATTGCAGAGATGTCCACGGTCTCGTCCCCCTTGTCGCGGTGAATCGCCCCCAGCCGGGCGCGCGGACCATGGGACGGCGGGCGGTCCATGGTCAAGCCCACGGAAGCGTGCCATTTGCGCCTATGCCCCCGATGAGGGTACTTTTTCTATGACAAAAGCAGGGGCGGGACGATTCGAAGGCCACGTGCCCTGATATCAAGAGGAGCAGGA
>JBCDID010000138.1:0-8667 GCA_038749355.1 Pseudomonadota bacterium
CCAGGCCATCGTGGCCCCCTATATCGAAGAGGTGCTACCTGCAGGCTGGCTGACGGCCGACACGGAATGGCACGTGAACCCCACGGGCAAGTTTGTCATCGGTGGTCCCGACGGGGATGCGGGTCTGACGGGTCGCAAGATCATCGTGGACACTTATGGCGGGGCCGCACCCCATGGCGGCGGTGCGTTCTCGGGCAAGGATCCGACCAAGGTCGACCGCTCGGCGGCGTACGCCGCGCGCTATGTGGCCAAGAACGTCGTGGCTGCGGGCCTTATGGACAAATGCTGCATCCAGCTTTCCTACGCCATTGGCGTGCCGGAGCCGCTCTCGATCCATATCGAGGACTACGGCACAGCTAATGAAGACCTCGGCAAGGTAGAGCGTGCCATCCGCGAGAGCATCAGCCTGACACCGCGCGGCATCCGAACACATCTGGGCCTGAACCGTCCGATCTACCAGCGCACAGCGGCCTATGGCCATTTCGGACGCGAACCGGACTCGGATGGAGGTTTCTCCTGGGAGAAAACCGATCTGGTAGCGGCGCTGAAGGCGGCGATCTGACGACATTGTAGACCCCTCCCACTGGCGCTGATCCCCCCTCGCCGGGGGACGGGCCGGAAGGGAGGGGACCATGTCCCGAAGTCTTGAACTCAGACCATTCCACGCAGATGACGGACCGGCTGTCGCCTCGCTGCATCGGCGTGCGATCTTGGCCGTGCATCCTCGGTTCTACAGCCGTGCCGAACGCGAAAGCTGGGCGCACGGAATCGATCCGGATGCGTATGCCAGGGTCGTGGTGGAGGAAGGCGAAGTGTTCGTTCTGGCCGAATCCAGTGACGGCGACCTGCTCGGGTTCTGCAGCTACAAGCTCCGGAACGAGACCGGGATCATTTGCGGGCTCTACACAACGCCCGAGGCCCAGCGACAAGGCACGGGATCAGCGCTGCTGGCCCACGCGGAAACAGCACTGGCCGCCCAGGGCGCGCAACGGCTGGTCGTCGACGCCAGTCTCTCCGGCGTGGCATTCTACGAGCACCGTGGGTATCAGATGATCTCGAGAACCCGGTACCGGACCCGTGGCGGGCTGGAAGTCGATATTCGTGAGATGGAGAAGGTCCTGTGAGCGGGCCCGAACGCGAAGACGGAGCACCTTGGCGTAATTTTTACGGCCGCCGCAGGGGCAAGACCTTGCGCAAGGGCCAGGCTGGATTGGTTGAGGGGCTGCTCCGCGACATCGAACCGCCGGGGCTCAGATGGGACGAGAACCCGGATCGGGTGCCGCTGGATCTGCGCGCGCTGTACCCGGAAGTGCGCGAGATCTGGCTGGAGATAGGCTTCGGCGGCGGCGAGCACATGCTGGCGCAGGCGCAGGCGAACCCGGATGTGCAGATCATCGGGGCGGAGCCCTTCATCAACGGAGTAGCGAAACTCCTGTCGATGATCGAACGCGCAGAGGTCCGGAACCTGGCTGTGACGGACGCGGATGCACGCGATGTGATGGACGTGCTGCCGGAGGCCTCAATCGCGCGGGCGTTCCTGCTCTACCCGGATCCCTGGCCGAAGACCCGCCACCACAAGCGGCGGTTCATGAACCGGGAACAGCTTGCGCCGTTAGCGCGTGTCATGGCGCCGGGCGCGCATCTGCGCGTAGCCACGGATATTGAGGATTATGTGCGTCACAGCCTTGAGGTCGTCGACCAGTCCCCCAATTTCCGATGGTTAGCGGAGAAACCCCAAGATTGGCGCGAGGCATGGCCCGGCTGGCCAGGGACCCGGTACGAGGCGAAGGCCCTGCGAGAGGGCCGCCGGCCCCACTATTTGACGTTTGAGCGGATCTGACCGTTGCTCGCGACCATGCGTGCGTCGAGATCGGTTTCAATCAAGTGCACACCGATGAGCCTGCCCGCACGTTCCAAACGAAACTTTGAGCGTTTGCGCCGTACCTCGTCCGTGAAAGACACTTCATGGCTCTGGAGATTGGCAAGAGTGACCCGCCCCCGCATGGTCTCGCCGTCGGGGTCCGTGAACAGCATGCTGACTGTGTAGCCACCGCCCGACGGTGTGAAGAACACAGTCATCTCTGCGGCTTCAGCCACCACATTCAGGGTGTCGGATGGTTTAGACAGTGTCGCCACAGGCTCCGCGTGAGCCATACTGGCAAGCGAGATCAGTAATCCCGCAACGAACGCCCTCAACATGAACAGCTCCGTCAATAAAACTACGCACACACTTTGCAGTTTGACCCGCACTTAGTGATGTGACTTTCGTCACACGTCTGCGATAGATAGAATTATTCAGGAATTATGAATGAAGCGTTAATAGTCTTAACGGGTGTGAGGCGCATCTCGACGGTGTAGCCGATCCGTCGGAACGTATAGCGATGCGGTCCTCCGGGATCTTCCCGTTCACCGACGATGACGCTGTGGCTCTGGCCGTCGCTCAGACGGACACGTGTACGGAACACGCTGGCAGGATCTTCGGCGTCCGAGAACAGCATGGTCAGCTCAACCATATCGCCATCAACTTCGAAGAACGCGGTCGCACTGGTGGAGTCACTGCCGAGCCGCGCTGCAGCGCCTGGACGCTCCAGCAACACGCTCTCACCTGCGGGCCCGAGTGACATCAGGAGGCCAACGACCACCATGGTCACGCAGATAAAACCCACTGCGAGCTGTGCTATGCCACGCAATGAAACCAATACAATTCCCCGACTCCGGATCCCTGCTAGACCGTCTGGATCTCACACAAGTTTGCAAGTTCGGGTTTAAGTGCGGCAGAATTAGGACGCAAGCGGTCTGAACGATGGCAGGAGCGGTTTTGTGGGCGAACTCAACACCTTGCCGCATAACAGCTTTTCCGATTGGACCAGAGTGCCGGTGGTCAGCTGGAACCGGGACAACCAATGGGGGTGCGGTATTCGCAAAATGCGCAGAAATTAACGTTCGAAAAGCCACTGATGCGAATCGGTTTTACTGTCACGCCAGCATTGTGCCCGGCGCGACTGGCGTACCGTTCAGGAAGGCTCGCGCATCAACGGTGCCTTTTCCTGCCCGTTGCAAACGGAGCAGACGGATCGCTCCCGCCCCGGTTCCGATCAGCAGATTGCCGTCCAGGGCCTGTCCCGGCGTACCGGAGCCCTCCTCGGACTGAGACATCAGCACCTTTACCCGTTCCCCGCCAATCTCGCACCATGCACCCGGTAAGGGCGAAATTCCCCGGATGTGGCAGTAAAGAGCGTCGCCGGGACGAGACCAGTCGATCCTCGCCTCGGCCTTGTCGATCTTGTGCGCATAGGTCACCCCGTCTTCCGGCTGGGGTTGAGGGCGCACCGTCCCGGCATTCAGCCCGGCAAGCGTGTCCACCATCAGAGGCGCGCCGATCTCGGCCAGCCGATCATGCAAACTGGCCGCTGTGTCTTCCGAACCGATCAACGTCCGTGCCTCAGTCAGGATGTCGCCGGTGTCCAGACCCACGTCCATCTGCATGACGCCCACGCCGGTCTCGGAATCGCCCGCCATGATCGCGCGCTGAATGGGTGCCGCCCCTCGCCAGCGCGGCAAGAGCGACGCGTGAAGGTTCAGGCAGCCGAGGCGCGGGGCGTCCAGCGCCTCCTTGGTCAGGATCTGGCCATAGGCCACCACGATGGCAACATCGGGCGCGAGCGCGCGGAATTCCGCCAGAGCGCCGGGATCGCGGAACGTCTCGGGCGTGCTGACTGGGATCTGCAATGCATCAGCCGCCTTGTGCACCGGTGAAGGCCGCAACGCCTTGCCGCGACCGGCCGGACGGGGGGGCTGGGAGTAGACGCGCACGATGTCGTGGCCTGCCGCATGCAGCGCCTCGAGCACCGGCACCGCAAAATCGGGCGTTCCCATGAACGCCAGCCGCATCAGAGACGCCGCTTGCCGCGCGCCTTGCGGTGCGCCTCTAGGATTTTGCGCTTGCGCATGGGCGTCATGCGGTCGAAGAAGAGTTTGCCTTCCAGATGATCGATCTGGTGTTGCACGCTCGTTGACCAGAGCCCGGAGAACCGGCGTTCCTGCACGTCGCCTGCCTCGTCGGTAAAGCGGACATCGACCCATTCGGGGCGGGTCACATCGCCAAACTGTTGTGGCACGTTGGGCGAACCTTCGGTGAGGGTCTGCATCTGGTCCGAGGCCGCCAGCAGAACCGGGTTGGCCATGCGGACAGGTTCGTCCTTCGCGTCCGAGCAATCGACCACCGCCAGGCGCAGCCCCACCCCCAATTGTGGCGCGGCGAGGCCTACGCCGGGCATGCCGTACATGGCGCGCAGCATCTCGTCCCAGATCGCGCGCACCTCGTCGGAAATCTCCGCCACAGGGTCGGCCGTCGCACGCAGGACCGGATGCGGGAACATCACGTAGGGCCTGTGATTGGCGGGGGCAGGCGGACAGCAGGAGCAGCTAGCCACGGGCACGCTCCTTCTTCAGCTTTTGCATCTTGGACGTGATCATGCGGCGGCGCATCGGGCTGAGATAGTCGATGAAAAGCTTGCCGTTCAGATGATCGATCTCATGCTGCACGCAGACCGCCCACGTGTTCTCGAACGTCTCCTCATGCATGTCTCCATCGGGATCCATGTACTGCACGGTGACGGCCTTGGGGCGGGTCACGTTGGCGAAGACCTCGGGGATCGAAAGGCAGCCTTCCTCATACTCGGACGTCTCGTCGGCGGACCAGGTGATTTCCGGATTTATGAGGCAGAGGGGGCGGGGTTTCTCCTCCTCATCGCGCTGTGCACAATCCATCACGAGCACCCGCGCATTCACGCCGACCTGCGGTGCAGCCAGGCCGATGCCGGGCGCGTCATACATGGTCTCGAGCATTTCTGCGGCCAGCAGACGGATCTGGTCCGAGCTGTCGGGCACCGGGTCGCAGACCTTCTTGAGGCGCGGATCCGGATGGATGAGGATCGGTCGTTTCATGGTGCGTTGAGGTATGCGGTTGCCGGGGCGAGGTCAACCGCGCGGCATTCCCGTCTGGGCGGCATTCATGCAGCGCGTTCCTCCAGCATCCGCCGCGTTGCCGGATGGTCCGGATACCGCTCCTGACAGAGCTGCAGCATGTGGTCCGCACGCTCACGATCGCCCATACGGGTCAGCAGGTCAACAATCTGGCGGAACATCTTGCCGGGAGCGCGGTAGAGCTCGACCATCCGCTCAAGGGTGGCGACGGCCTCCGGCAGGCGGTCGAGCTTCTCCAGAAGCTGCGCCCTGTGCATGGCGAAACCACCCTCCATCGGGCCGAGGGCGATGGCGCGGTCCAGCGCTTCCAACGCCTGCTCCGGAGCATCCTCCGCATCCAGCGCCTGCGCCAACAGCGAAGGAATGATCGGGAAGCCTGTTTCGAACGCATCGGCCCGGGTCAGAACCTTGACGGCGCGTCTACTGCCGCGGGTTCTGAGAAGACACATGCCGCACCAAGCCTGCACCATGGGGGCTTTGCGTGCGTGCAGTGCTGCTTGCTCGGCGGCTTCCAACGCCGCCTGGAAGTTCCGCGACAACATGGCGGCGTGGCTGAGCCGCTGCCAGGTCATGGCATGGTCGGGATGCGCCGCAGCAAGCCGGGTCAGCGCTTCCAACGCCTTACCCGTCTCCCCTTCGAACGCATCGAAGATCGCCAGAAGGCTTTCGCGCTCCGGCTCATCGTCGATGTCGCAACGTTTGACCAGCGTGCGCGCCTGCACGATGGCGCCGCTCCGTCGCACCCCCACCAGCGAGACCCCACGCAGGAGCGGTGCAAAGTCCCAGACCGCCGTTTCGATGTTCGCGATACCGTCCGGCAGCCCGATCTCAGGGGTCTTGGGGATCTCGGGAAACTCCAGCACGATGTGCTTGAGCGGCCCACGACGCCGGTGCAGGCCGAGCTGAAAGGGGCTGACCGGCAGGAAGTTCGCCGCGGTCAGGACATTGCGCTGGATAAGCATGGGCACCAGTATGCGCCCGGCACTGCCCGTCGCCCCATGCCAGAAGCCGTTCGCGAAATGCCGGATGGCGGCCGCACGATCGCCCTTCCGGAAATGCGCGTAGCCATGCTGCATCTCCGCATCCACGAAGTAGCGCACGTGGTAGACGTAGCGGTCGTTCATATGGCCCGCCGTCGCGAGCACCCCGTCCACGTCGCCTGCCCGATGCTGGTAGCGCATGGCATCCGGGTAGATGAAGGCGATGTTCAGCCCGCGCGCGACATGCCCGCCGAAGAGCGCCGATGCCTCGTCCCAGCGTTCGCGGGCCTCCAGCCATGGGCCGATATGCGCGAGCGATTGCCCAATCTCCCCATCACCGGAAAACGTCTCCGGCCGGTCGCGGAGCCGTGCCAACAGGCGTTCGTGGGCGGCGTCCGAGACTTCGGGCGTCATGTCGTCGGCCACCGGGCATTTCACGGCATCGCCAAGATCCACCGCGGTCGAGGAGAAGGCACTGCGCTCCGGCGCGATGATCTTGGCGCACCGCGACATGGCGTAGAGCTCGATGAAGTCCCGCTGTGCCTCGGTCAGGTCGTCGAGGCCGACGATATCGCGAATGGCCCTGAGCCCCGGGAAAGCCTTTGTGTAGTGCTCAAGCGTTGGCCCGTCGTCGGAGAAGAGGATCGCCCGTCCGCCATCCGCGCCAAGCGCGTGCTCCATGTGCAGCTCGTAGAACTCGTTCGGGACCATTTTGTGCGGCCACGGCTTGTTCTTGGCCACCAGCCCGTCGGTCAGGTCGCCTCGGCGGATGTGGTAGGCCGTGGCCCCTTGTAACGCCTCCTCCACCGCCGCCATAGGGGCATGAAGGGCAAAGGCGAAGGGCACCCGGCCCAGGGCCGCAATGAAGCCCTGTTTGACCGCGCCTGGGTCCTCACCTGACAGCACGTTGATTCCGAAGGCCTGATCGACGGAGATATCCCGGCCCTCGGCCGTCAGGTCGCGCAGCATGTCCGGCCCGCCCCGGATCACGTCCCCGATCCGGCCGATAGTGCCCTTTCGTGCCTGCCAGTCCTCGCGGGAGATGAAGTTATCGGCCACGAAACCCGCATCGAACAGCTCAGTCGCGTCGTTGAAGACCTTGGTCACGTCCACGGCAAAGGGCCAATAGACCGCGAAATCCACGCTATAGTCGGCGGACATCCGCATCGCGTTGACAAGCGTCAGCAGCCGCGCGCCGAGACGGTCGTTGCGGAAGGCTATCAGCTTGCCGGGCGCATCAGCCATTGGCCACCTTGCGTTGGGCGTCCTCGGCGTCGGCGGCATCGACCAGCCGATCGACCTCCAGCGCCACCTCGTCATAGCGTTGCTGCAGTTCGGGCAGCTTGCGATGTCCCTCCGGATGCCGCTTGATGATCTCGTCCAGCACCTTCTGGGCCACATCCAGCGCATGGACCCGCAACAGATAGCGCGCCGCCATCATCTTCAGCGTGATCGACCCGCGCCATGCCGCGCATTTGCGCAGGTCCTTGTAGTGGCGGAGCGTGCCCGGGTGGTCATATGCCTTCGCCGCCGCCCGCATTCGGAACCCAGCGATCCGCTGGCGGTAGAATTCTTGCTTCACTGCTGGGGCAAGCTCCAGGCAGCGCGCCATGGCGGCGTCTTGCTCCGCCGGGTCATCCGTGTTGCAGCCGGTGTAGTAGTGGTAGGCGGCGCTCTGTTCGAGCGTCTCCTGCTTCTGGTCGAAGATCGACGCATCGATGGGGCCCGCTCCCACGGCTGCAACGATCTCCTTCAGGAGCCCGCCTTCCATCAACAATCCACCCGGCGTGTGCGCATTGCCGATCAGCGGCAGGCGGGTCACGGGCCCGAACCGGTCCAGCCGATCCATATGCGGGCCATCGAACTTGTTGCCGGGGCAGTAGACCACATAGGCCTCCCCATGCGCCGGGGTCAGGGTATTGATGTCGCCGATCGGTCCGGTCCAGTCCTCGCCCAGTGCATAGTCGAACCGCTTCTCCCACGGCACCTTGGTCGGGTCCAGCGTCGTCTGCGGCGAGATCGCCAGCACCACCGACCGCCGGATCATGGTCGAATAGGCCAGCGCGCCGAACCCGCCCATGGACAGCCCATAGAGGATGATGCGTTTCTTGCGCTTGGCGATGCGCGCGAAGTCCGGCCCCTGGAAAAACGCCGCAAGATCGGGCTTCAGAAACCAGTCCGCCGCCCGCGCCTTGACCGACAGCACGGACCAGCCGTGTTTGGAAAGCTCGTGAATGCCCCAGCCCACGCGCCCCTCGGCCCGGTGCTTCGGGAGCCCTGCGTGGTCGAAGGTGATCCACAGGACCTCGTTGCCCGGCACCCAGTCCAGCACATAGTTCTCCAGCCGGATCGCGTTCATTTCCATCATGCGACGCCCTCCATGTTCAGCGACACCAGGGTCCCGTTCTCCTTGTCCATATGCGGCAGGTAGGCCTGAGAGTAGTCGTCAATATGGGTGTGCTCGGTGGTACGCCAGTCCCAGCGACGTGCCGACGAAAACCCTGCCTCCATCAGCATCCGTGTCAGGTCCGTCTCGTCAAAGACGTTGCCGTGATAGTCATACTGGTCGCGCTGCCCGCCGATCATGAGCCCCCGCACATCTTCCAGACCGCGCGGCAGCGTGCCTGTCAGGTAAAGCCGCGCACAGGCCTCGTAGTCCGGCACTGCGAGGCGCAGCACCCCGCCCGGGCGCAACACGCGG
>JBCDID010000139.1:0-8639 GCA_038749355.1 Pseudomonadota bacterium
GCCGATGCTGCTGGGCGGCCCGTTCCTGCGTGCCTACCTGCTGGCCGAACACACCTTCTGCCCGCATGTTTCGAACATGCTGGCCAACACGCGGACCACGTTCACGAACAAATTGGTCCGTTGGCTTGCTTGGAACATGCCCTATCATGCGGAGCACCACGCCTACCCCGCTGTACCGTTCCACAAGCTGCCGCAGTTTCATGCGTTGACCAGAGCGCACCTTGGAGAAACCCAGGACGGCTACACCGACTTCGCAACCAGCTACCCGGCGCGGGCCCGATCCCCTGCCGGGCATGGAGAGCCAGATGCATCCCAATCCAGCCTTCCGGCCTGACGAACAGGGCCCCGCTTGGGATCTGGTCCGGGAACGCGGGTTCGGGATCCTGACCGTGTCAGGGCCGGAGGGTGTTCTGGCCAGCCACATCCCCTTCGTTGTCGAGGACAACCGGATCGCGGCCCACCTCGTGCGTTCAAACCCGATCGTTCGGCTCCTGAAGAAGAACTCCGCCGAGGCGCTGCTGATCGTCTCCGGCCCCGACGCATACATCTCGCCGGATTGGTATCTGGTCGCCGATCAGGTGCCGACCTGGAACTACGTGGCCGTGCATCTTCGTGGCCAGCTGGAGCTTCTGGAGGCGGGTGCATTGTTGCCGCATCTTGAGGCCCTGTCGGCGGATCGCGAGGAGAGGCTGCTGCCGAAGAAACCCTGGACGCATGGCAAGATGACGGACGGCGTCATGGAGCGCATGATGCGCCAGATCGTGCCCGTGGCCATGGAGGTGCGGGAGATCACATCGACGTGGAAACTGAACCAGAACAAGGACGAGGACGCTCGTCTGAACGCAGCACATGCAGTTGCGAAGTCGCCGATTGGGGCGGGAAATGCCGACTTGGCAACACTGATGCGCAACGAAACCGACTGATCCCCGCGTAGGGTGCATCCTTCGGCGGCTTGCCGCCGTTGATGCACCGAAGCCCGCAGGGCCAACGAAACCCGCCCCGGTCAGCTGTCCTTCAGGTCAAATTCTTCGCGCATCTTCTCGTAGCCGCCGAGGGCGCCGAACTCGGACTGATAGCGCAGCAGTTCCGCATCGCGCCGGCGAAACTCCTCGATGGTCTCCTCAGCGATCCCGCCATCGCCAAACTTGTCGAGCGCCAGCCGCGCCATCTTGATACCGGACTCCAGCATCTCGCGAACCACAATGTCGGCACCCGCCTTCTGCAGTTCCAGTTCGGCAATCCGATCATGGGCGCGGGCAAAGATCGTGATGTGCGGGAAACGCCAGCGCAGAGCCTTGACCCCTTGAGAAATCGCCTCCGGATCGTCCATGCACAGAAACACGGCCTCCGCATCCTCGGCACCCACGGTCCGCAGGATGTCGCCCCGCCTTATGTCGCCAAAGAACACCTTGTTCCTGAAGGTCCGCGCGATGCGAATACGATCCGGGCTCGAGTCAATCAGTGTCACGTCATAGCCGCGCAGCTTCAGCACCCGCCCGATGATCTGCCCGAACCGGCCGAAGCCCACGACGATGACCTTGGCCTGCTCGGCCTCCTTGGAATGCTCGGCGCGCTCGATGCCGTCCAAGTTCTGCTCGCGCCGCACACCCATCCGCTCCACCGCTGCGATCACCAGCGGCGTCATGGCCATGGTCGCCGTGACGATGGCGGTCAACAGGAAGGCCTCGTTCTGGGTCAGAAGCCCCGCCGTGATGGAGACCGTGAACATCACGAAGCCGAATTCCCCACCTTGGGAAAGCACAGCTGCGATCTTCAGACTGTCGCCACCGGGCGATTTGAAAACCTTGGTCAGCGACCAGAGAACGGCAAACTTCACAGCCACCAGCAACACCGCGCCCACCAGCACCAGCACCCAGTTCTCGAAGATCAGCGGCCAGGCCACCGACATGCCGACCGCGATGAACAGCAGGCCGAGCAGCAACCCGCGGAACGGCTCGATATCTGTCTCGAGCTGGTGGCGGAACTCGCTTTCGGCCAGCAGTACACCGGCGAGGAAGGCACCCATCGCCATGGACAGCCCCGCCCATTGCATCGCAATCGCCGAGCCCACGACCACCAGCAGGGCCGCCGCCGTGAAGATCTCGTCCGCCTTGGTGGCGGCAATCATGTGGAACAGGGGCCGCAGCAGGTAATGTCCGACCACGATCAGCCCGACGATCGCACCGATCGCAATCCCCGCTTGTTCCAGCGGATCCCCTCCGCCGCCCTGCCCCCATGGCGACAGTACCGCGACCAGAGCCAGCAAGGGCACGATGGCGAGGTCCTGGAACAACAGGATCGAGAATGCCCGGTCTCCGTAGGGCTTTGTCAGATCTCCCTTCTCACGCAGGATCTGGATGGCGAACGCCGTTGATGACAGGGCCAAGGCCCCGCCGACCGCAATCGACGCATTCGTCCCCAACAGCCCCATTGAATAGATACCGGCCGCGATGATGATACCGGTGATGGCGACCTGCAGCAGACCGAGGCCGAAGATCTCGGTGCGCAATCGCCAAAGCCGGGTCGGCTGCAACTCGAGCCCGATCACGAACAGCAGTAACACCACGCCGAACTCGGCGAAGTGCAGCACCGTCTGGGCGTCATCGATGAAGCCTGCGCCGTAGGGCCCGATTACGGCTCCCGCGGCCAGGTAGCCGACCACCGATCCCAATCGCAATCGGTTGAACAGAGGCACGGCAACAACCGCCGCCCCCAGATAAGTTGCTGCGTCCAAGAGAAACGGGTCGATGCCGGGTGCTGCCATGGGGCTCCTTCTTCAAATCGGCGTTGCACAATGTAGCCTGATCCGCACAGACGCAATAACGGCCCGCCATGTTGACCCGGACGGGCGATGGTATATGGAAGGCGCGAACCATCGGAGAGGCCTATGGCACGCATCCTCATCACGTCCGCATTGCCCTACATCAACGGCGTGAAACACCTCGGCAACCTGATCGGCAGCCAGCTGCCGGCGGATGCCTATGCCCGGTACGCACGTGCGCGCGGCCACGAGGTGATGTTGATCTGTGCCACGGATGAGCATGGCACACCGGCGGAACTCGCTGCCGCGAAGGCCGGTCAGGATGTAGCGGAGTACTGTGCTGAATTATGGCAGATTCAGAAGGATTTGGCCATTGGTTTTGACCTGTCGTTTGACTTTTTCGGCCGGTCATCATCGGCTCGGAACCACGCCCTCACCCAGCATTTCGCAGGCCGGCTGGCCGATGCCGGGCTGATCCGCGAGGTCTCTGAGAAACAGGTCTACTCCCACGCGGACGGGCGCTTCCTCCCGGACCGGTACATCGAGGGCACCTGCCCCAATTGCGGCTACGACCGTGCCCGAGGCGACCAGTGCGAGAACTGCACCAAACAGCTCACGCCCACCGAGCTCATCAAACCCCGCTCGGCAATTTCGGGGTCCACGGATCTGGAAGTGCGCGAGACCAAACACCTCTATCTCCGCCAATCCGAGATGCGGGACCGTCTGCGCACATGGATCGATGGCAAAACGGACTGGCCGGTCCTGTCCACGTCCATCGCGAAGAAGTGGCTGGACGACGGCGACGGCTTGCAGGATCGCGGGATCACGCGCGACCTCGACTGGGGCATCCCGGTCAAGCGCGGGGCCGAGGACTGGCCCGGCATGGAGGGCAAGGTCTTCTACGTGTGGTTCGACGCCCCCATCGAATACATCGCGGCGACGGCGGAATGGGCCGATGCCGAGGGGCTGGGCGACGAGGCCTGGGAACGCTGGTGGCGCGAGGACAAGGGTGCGGGCGACGTGCGCTACGTCCAGTTCATGGGCAAGGACAACGTGCCCTTCCACACGCTCTCCTTCCCCGTGACGATCATGGGCGCGAACCATGACGGGGCGGAGCCGTGGAAGCTGGTGGATTACATCAAGTCGACCAACTGGCTGAACTACGAGGGCGCGCAGTTTTCGACGTCACAGGGCCGCGGCATCTTCATGGACAAGGCGCTGGAATTGCTCCCGGCGGACTACTGGCGCTGGTGGTTACTCGCGAATATCCCCGAGACCTCTGACACCGAGTTCACGTGGGAGAGCTTCCAGCAGGGCGTGAACAAGGACCTCGCCGACGTGCTGGGCAACTTCGTCAGCCGCGTGACCAAGTTCTGCCGCTCGAAATTCGGCGAGCAGGTCCCCGAAGGCGTATATGGTGAGGCCGAAACGGCATTGACGGCAGACCTCGCCAAGCGGGTCGAGGCCTACGCCGCCCATTGGGAAAGCTTCGAACTGCGCAAGGCTGCTGCGGAACTGCGTGCCATCTGGGTCGCAGGCAACGAGTATCTTCAGGAACAGCAGCCCTGGGCCGTATTCAAGACAGACGAGGCCCGGGCGGGCGCGATCGTTCGCTATGCACTGAACCTGACACGACTCTACGCGATCCTGTCGCGGCCCTTCATCCCAGCGGCCTCGGACGCCATGCTTGCAGCGCTCGGCGCCCCCGATGACGCGCTCGCGTGGCCCGCGGACGTGGCGCAGGCCATGGACGGGCTCCAGCCCGGTCATGCCTTCCAGGTCCCGAACAACATGTTCGCCAAGATCGACGACGCCACGCGCGAAGACTGGACCGAGCGTTTCGCAGGCAAGTAACCGGCACCGTGACAGGCATCACAGCCCGGACATCCGAACCGCTCCATAAGGCCCTTCGAAAGAAGTTCGGAGCGGCACCATGGACTACGATTTCAGCACGGCGACTTTTGTGCATCTGGCAACGGGAGCGCAGATGCTTGGCCTGTTGGTCACACGGCAACTTGTGCTCCGCGTGCTGGTGCTGATCGGATCGGCGCTCTTCGTGGTCTACTACTACACGCATCTCGGGCAGCCCCAATGGGATGCGATCGTGGGCTCGTCGCTGATCGGGCTGGCCAATCTGGTGGGGCTTCTGGCGCTCCTTTACTCACGCATTCCCATCGGGATGCGCGGCGAGAACCGGCTCCTGTTCGAGGCTATCGGTGGTCTGGAACCCGGCCAGTTCCGTAAGCTGATGCGGGTGGGACGGATGGTGCAGAGCCCGCACCCTGTGACCCTGACCCACGAGGGCGAGATCCCGGGGCAACTCTTCTTCGTGCTGCAAGGACGGCCCCGGATAGAGAAGGACGACTACGCCTTCCGCATCTCGGACCGCTGCTTTGTAGGGGAAGTCGCGTTCAAGCTCGGCTGCCCCGCATCGGCAACGGCGTCCCTGCCGGAGGGCGGGATGTATGTTACGTGGGAACGGACACGGTTGGAGGCCCTGCTTGCAGGCTCACCGATGCTGAAACAGGCCTTTGATGCCCTGATCTCACGCGACATGGCGAACAAGGTGGCCCTCAGTGCGCCGATCAGATGCAATGACACCGTGGCACCCCTGAACCCCTTCGGATTGCGGCCTGCCGTTTGAGAGCGACCGCGCCACCTGGCGCCAACCCGAGCGATCAAGCGGACGCGACGAGCGCGAGACATGTCGTCATCCGGCGCCAGCCGGATGCCCTTCTGGCTCGTCCGCGTATGTACACTGGCGAAATCCGGATCGATATCCATTAATTTTCGCTTGAATGAATATCGGACTACGAAATCCCAGTATATCCGCCATATCCGTGTTTACATCGCAGGGGCTGGTGAGGGGCGCTCCGAGCCCCTATCTTCACACCATGTCACATGCATCCCTCATCGCGGACGTCGAGGATTGGCTCGTCGGCAAGGCGCTCGGCGACCCCGACATCCGCGCGCTCTTCGAGAAGCTCTGCGACCGGCTGCGGGCCACGGGCATCCCGCTCGCGCGCGCCTCGCTCAGCTGGCCGACACTCCACCCGCTCTTCAAGTCCGAGCAGGTCTTCTGGTGGCACGGGAAGGGCTCGGAACTGAACCAGTACGAGCATACGAACGGACCGACGGAGGCCTGGCTCAACAGCCCGCTCTACTACGCGCACAAGCACCGGCTCTCGCATCTCCGCCGCCAACTGACCGGCCCGGACGCGATGCTGGACTTCCCCGTGCTCGAGGACTTCCGTGATCAGGGCTATACAGACTACCTGGTCACCCTGACTCAGTTCGGAATCGCCGATGTCATTGACTTTGCTGGCCGCAACACCGGGCTGATCGCCAGTTGGCTGACACAACGCGAGGGCGGATTTTCGGACGCGGATCTGGACGCTTTCCGGCGCATAAAGCGGATGTTTGCCGTGGCCGTGCGCGCCTCGATCCAGCGTCGGGTCATGGACAACATCGCGACTGCCTATCTCGGCCCGACCGCGGGGCACCAGGTGCTGAAGGGCGACATCCGGCGTGGCGACGGCGCGCGGGTGCCGGCGGTGGTGTGGTATTCGGATTTGCGGAGCTCGACCCGGCTCTCGGACACCATGGATCCGGACAGCTATCTGGCGCTCCTGAACCAGTACTTCGAATGCACGGCACAGCCGATCATCGACCACGGCGGCGAGATCCTGAACTTCATCGGCGACGGCGTGCTCGGGGTCTTCCCGATCGAGGCCAAATGCCCCATGGATGCCGCCGCCCGGGCGGAGGCGGCAGTGCGAGCCGCGTTAGACGCACAGACCCAGGCCGAGAAGACCGGCACTCCCGGCGGCGCACCGTTGCGCTTCGGGATCGGACTGGGGATTGGAGAGGTCAAGTTCGGCAATATCGGCGTGCCCTCTCGGCTCGCCTTCTCAGGCATCGGCAAGATCGTGAACGCCGTGCAGCGCATCGAGAGCAACACCAAGCATCTGGATGTGCCCGTGCTTGCCTCAGAGCAATACGCCGAGGCGGCCCCGGGCGAGTGGGCCACGGCGGGCGAGATCGAGATCCCGGATTTCGAGAAGCGCATGGATGTCTACACGCTGCCTGAGCTGATCAAGGCCGGTAGACCGAAGGAAAAGGCGGCACGCACCCCGGCGGAGTGACAGGATCCGCGCGGCTCAAACCAGACCAGCCCCCGCCGCGAACGGATCGTGATCCGGGTCCTGCGACCAGAAGTACTCGTTTTCCTCTGCCATCTTTTCCGCTTCGGCCAGACCGAACAGGCTGGCGGCCGCGGCAAGCGCCATATCCATGCCGGCTGACACGCCCGAGGACGTGAAGAACTTGCCATCCTCGACCCAACGCGCCTTCTTGACCCACTCAACCCCAGGGGCGAGCGGCACGGTCGCAGTGAAATCCAGCTTGTTGGTCGTGGCCCTGCGCCCATCCAGCACCCCGGTCATGCCGAGCAGAATCGTCCCCGTACAGACGGCCATGACGCGTTCGGCGTTGGCGGAGGTCCGCCGAACCCAGTCCATCAGATCCTCCTCCTTCGCCGCGTCAAGCGCCGAGTCTCCACCAGGGATGAACAGCAGATCATAGTCGTCCTTCTCGGCGATCAGCCTGTCGACGACGATCTTCTGGCCATGGCGGCTGACCACGGGGCCGGGCGTGTTGGCAACGGTCGTGATCGTGATCTCGTCGCGGAACCCGCCCAACATCTCGATCGGGCCGAAGAAATCGAGCGTCTGAAATCCGGGAAACACCAGTGCCGCCATGTCGCGCATGTTCATCTCCATTGCCGCAGTGCGGATCAAACACCGACCCGCTCGCTCGTCGCGGCAATGGTATCCCGCGTAGGGTGCATCCAAAGTGTCGCTTGCGACACGTGATGCACCACATGGTCGCGCAACGCGCGAAACTACATGCGTTCGATCGCCAGCGCGATGCCCTGCCCGCCACCGATGCACATAGTGACGAGACCCTTGGACCCGCCTATGCGTTCCAGTTCCGCCAGGCATTTCAGCGTGATGATCGCGCCGGTCGCGCCAATCGGGTGACCCAGCGCAATCGCGCCACCATTCGGGTTCACCTTGGCCGTGTCCAGCCCAAGCCCCTTGTTCACGGCGCAGGCTTGCGCAGCGAAGGCCTCGTTCGACTCGACAACATCAAAGTCATCCGCCGAGAGCCCGGTGCGTTCCAGCAGCTTCTGCACCGCCGGGATCGGACCAAGGCCCATCACCTCCGGCCGCACGCCCGCATGGGCATAGCCCAGCACACGGGCGCGGGGTTTGGCACCCGCTTTCTCCGCAGCCTCCGCCTCGGCCAACACGATCGCCGCCGCGCCATCGTTGATGCCCGAGGCATTGCCCGCCGTGACAGTCCCGTCTTTCTTGAAGACCGGGCGCAGACCGGCAAGGTCCTCGGCGGTCGTCCCGGGCTTGCCGTGCTCGTCCTTGTCGAAGGCGATTTCGCCCTTGCGGGTCTTGATAATGAAAGGCGTGATCTGGCTGTCGAAGTGGCCAGCGTCCTGCGCGGCCCCTGCCCGCTTCTGGCTCTCGAGTGCAAAGGCGTCCTGTTCCTCGCGGGTGATCTGGTGTTCGGCGGCGACGTTTTCGGCGGTAACGCCCATATGGCCGGTCCCAAATGGGCAGTTGAGCGCACCGATCATCATGTCGACGATCTTGGTGTCTCCCATCTTCTGGCCGAAACGGGCGGTCTGCATGGCATGCGGGCTCTTGGACATGCTTTCGGCGCCTCCGGCCACAGCCATGTCGGCATCGCCGAGCGCCAGCGCCTGGATGCAGGAGACGATGGCCTGCGCGCCCGACCCGCAGAGACGGTTGACGTTCATGGCGGGCGTGGTGTCCGGGATGCCGGCCTCGATGCAGGCAAC
>JBCDID010000140.1:0-8626 GCA_038749355.1 Pseudomonadota bacterium
CCAGCGCCAGCGCCTCACGCAGTGACAGACCGGTTCCGCCCGGCGCATCCTCCGTGAAGTTCTGATCGAGTTCGTCATCCAGGGTCGTTACAATGAAAGTAGCCACGGGGTCGTCCTCTTTTCTCAATACAATCTGCAGGCAAACGCGCCAGAATCTCTGGCCCGTGTAACCGGCAACAGGTGCGTCCAGAACTGACCCCCGCGAACCTGTGGCGGCATTGTCCGACGCCGCTCATCTCCTGTCAAATAAAATCTCAATTTGGTTTATTATGTGATCAGGGAGTTGATCCCTAACCCCGCCGATCCTAGCATCCAGCTGTGCTGTCACGGCAGGCGGCGCCATGCCCTCAAGCAGACCTGTGACCGAGCCCGTCCATGACTGAGTTCACCGAGATCCCAGTGCTTGACCTCGCCCCGCTGGTCGCGCGCGACGACAACTCGCGGCTGGCACGAGATTTCGCCCGGGCCTATGGCGAGACAGGTTTCGGTTATGTGATCAATCACGGCATCGACCCAGCCTTGCGCGCCGGCGTGTTTGAGGCATCCAGACGGTTCCACGCCCTGCCGAAGGCGGCGAAGCGCGCCATCGCGCTCGACCGGAACCATCGCGGCTACATCGCCATCAACACCTCGACGGACGTCACCTCGGATCTGGCAGAGGTCACGAAGCCGAACCAATCCTCCTCTCTTATGATGATGCGCGAGGATGCGGAGTCCGATCCGGCAGTCTATCTCTCTGGGCCAAACCAATGGCCGGAGCTAGACGGCTTTCGGGCGGCCTGCGAGGCCTATACGGAGGTGATGACAGGATTGGGCCGCAAACTGATGGCGCTGGCGCTCGCCGCAATTGGGGCCACGGACCACGGGATCCTCAGCGCGTTCGAAACGCCGACCATCTGGCTCCGCCTGCTGCACTACCCGCCGCAGTCACCACAGGCGCCGGGGGACCTCTATGGCTCCGCGCCCCACAAGGATTTCGGCTGCCTGACCCTGCTGGCCCAGGACGATGTCGGCGGGTTGCAGGTCCAGACACCTGCGGGCAACTGGGTCGACGCCCCGCCCATGCCCGACGCCTTCGTGGTCAATGTCGGCGACATGCTGCACCGGATGTCCAATGGCAGGCTCCTGTCCACGCCGCACCGGGTCATCAACGCGACGGGGCGGGAGCGCTATTCGGTGCCGTTCTTCTTTGACCCGCATGTGTCAGCGGAGATCCGCCCGCTGCCAGGCACCGGCAAACCACGTTTCGAGCCGCTGAACTTCGGCGAGTTTCTGCGCGGCGAGCTTGAGGCAAGCTACCAAGCCCACCAAACCTGATTTCCGTTTGCATTGGTGCCGGTCCCGCGCATGGTCTGAGGGATTGCCCTGATGAACGGACCAGAGACATGCCCAAGATCACCACGGATGATGGCGTTGGATTGCACGTTGAGGATACGGGCACCGGCCTGCCCATCGTTTTCGTCCACGAGTTCGCGGGGGACTGGCGCAGTTGGGAGCCTCAGGTGCGCCACTTCTCGCGCCGCTATCGCTGCATCACCTATTCGGCGCGCGGCTATCATCCCTCCGACATTCCAGAGGACCCCGCCATGTACTCGCAGGCCCGCGCCTGTGACGATATCCGCGCGGTGCTGGACGGGTGCGGGGTCGACAAGGCGCACGTGGTGGGTTTGTCCATGGGCGGGTTCGCGGCGCTCCATTTCGGGTTCACCTATCCGGAGCGGGTGCGCTCGCTGGTGGTGGCCGGATGCGGTTACGGGGCGGAACCCGACAAGCGGGAGCAGTTCGCCGCAGAAGCCCATGCGGCGGCCCAGCTGTTCGAGGATCTCGGCGCGGAGGAGGCGGGCGAGGCCTATGCGATCGGCCCGACCCGGGTGCAGTTCCAGAACAACGATCCGCGCGGCTGGGCCGAATTCCGGGATCAGTTGTTGGAGCATTCCGCGAAGGGCTCGGCGAACACGTTGCGCGGGATGCAGGCCTCGCGGCCCTCGCTCTACGAGCTTGTCGACAAGATGCGGGCCCTGACCGCGCCGACGTTGATCCTGACAGGCGATGAGGACTGGCCGTGCCTGGAGCCGGGGCTGTTGATGAAGCGCGAGATCGCGAGTGCGGCGCTGGCCGTGATCCCGAACGCGGGGCATACGATCAATCTGGAGACCGCGGCCGAGTTCAACCGCCACGTCGAGGATTTCCTGCACGCGGTCGATGCCGGGCGCTGGCCCATGCGGGACCCGCGCGCCATGGTCTCGGCTATTCTGGGGACGAAGTAGGCGCTAGTCGTTCGGGAGGTCGTCGAGCGACAGCCCGTCCGCGAACGCTTGTGCGCCCGCGTGAAGGTCGCCGGGGGCCTCCGCCGTCAGGGGACGCACCAGCCCGCTGTCATGCAGGGCGGATGTAGCCATCCAGCCGTGCCGGACCGGGAAGCCCGCCTCCGCTACGAGCAGGTGATCGCCAAGCTCCAGCAGCCGTGTCAGCGCAATGCGCCCGTAAGGTGCGAACCGCCCTGCGCCCGCCGCCATCTTGACGGCATCGGGGGCCGAGAGCACCGCGAGCTCCATCTGGTCTGTCCCGATCAGGCTGGCAAGCCGCTGCGGATGCGGCGCGCGCGCGACGCGGGCCTGCGCTTTGGGCATCGCGTGGTTCAGTGCCTCGACCAGTGACTGGCAAAGCCGATAGGTCTCCGGATCCTTGCGGTGGCAACCGATCAGCAGGTGCTTGCGCCGATAGGCCACCCACTGCGGGTAGAGCGTGTGCGCACCCGCAGCGGGAGCAAAAGCCCCCGCCGCCAGCGCGCCGAGCACGAAACTGCGTCGTATCACGGCGCGAACACGTCCTTGTTCAGCACCGCTGTGACCACGTAGTTTGGCACGTCCACGACTTGGCCCACACGCAGATCCACCGCCACGGAGGCGAGGATGTAGGCCTGTTCGGAGGTCAGCCCATGCTCCCGTTGGATGTACTCGATCATCTGCAACAGCGCATGGCGGGCGGCAAGCGTCAGATCCTCGCTGAGGTTCGTTAGGTCCGAGATCTCGGCGGCGTCCAGGTAGGTGTGATAGGGTGGTACGAAGCCTCCGTCCTTCAGCGGCAGACCGACGGTTTGATAGAACTCGGACGGTTCGATGTCCTTGATCTGCTGGCCGCCCTCGACCGCAGGGGCCTTGATGAACGCACCCGCGCCCGGGCGGATCTCGGTCGTGAGTGTGACTACTGCGCCGGTTTCGATCGCGGTGCCGGAGACCTCGCCATCGCCCTGCGCATAGTGCACGTCACCGACGAACAGCCCGCACCCATCGATGAAGCACGGGAAGAGCATGGTCGTGCCGACCTGCATCTGCTGCACGTCCATGTTGCCGCCGTTCTCGCGGGGCGGGATGGTGCGCAGGCAGTCGTCCTTATGGCTGCCCTCTGGGCCGCAGACCGCTGTAGGGAGAGCACCGACAGGCTGGGGCGGCAGAGCGATCCCACCGGCGACGGCCAACGCAGCCTCGCGGGCCTTCCAGCTTTGTACTTCCTCCTCACCCGGCAGCACGCCGACCGAACCGAGGAAGGCCTCGTAGGGCACCTTCACCCCCGGCATTCCGTCTGAGACCGCGTGCAGGCGGTTGAGCCGCCAGTTCACCACATATGGCTCGGTATAGATGTCGCGCAGGAAGCCAAAGCCCGGCGCGATCACCGTGTAGCCGTACTCGTCCGGTTCGATATCCACCAGGGTGACGGCCAGCACATCGCCGCGCTTCGCGCCCTCGATATGGACGGGGCCTGTCATGGGATGGACGAGGTTCAGGTCCACTGCGGCGAGGTCCGCGGCCACTGAGTCGAGCGTCAGGTCACTGTCCAGCGCGTCCCGCGAATGCAGGACAATCGTGTCCCCGGGATTGGCGCGCGCGGCAGCCGGGATCGCGGGATGATAGCGGTTGAAGCAGTTGGGATCGTCAGCGCAGTGGTCGCCCTGCTTGTCCAGCACAACCTTGGTCTGCCATTTCTGGTCCGTGGTGTCGGCGAATGCCGTGAGGGCCGTACTGGCCACGAGTGCGGTAGCGATGAACAGAGAACGCATGTGAACCTCCCCGATGTCTGGAATCTGGGAAGCTTTCATCGAAAAGTTGATTCAATCAATCCCGGATCGCGCTTGAGGCGGCTCGATCACATGTGGGGTCGGAGGCGGAGCAGGGACCTTGCACAGAAGTTCGGTTTTTGTGAATCACGGCCCCTGCGTCCCGGCGCTGCTGGAGACAGCCCGGGTGGGATCATCGCAAGTACGGCCGCGACCGACCGAAACTCTCTGTGGCCGGACAGGTCCGGCCCAATGTCTCAAGGGGTGCCGCCGAGCCGGTCTGGCGCGGCCCGGACGATGCAGTCTTCTTCAGGGTCTCTTGACCAGCAGCGGAATGCCGAAGAGGCCCGAAGAGAACCGGAACGGTGCGCGACCGCGCCCGCCCGAATTGCTCTCATTCAGCAGGTGTCCTGCAGCCTGCGCCCAGTATCTGTGCCGGATGTGCGGGATGTTCAAAATGCCTGACGAGAACCGGAACGGGGCACGGCCACGTCCGCCTGAATTGCTCTCATTCAGAATGTGTCCCACGATGCCAGCCCAGTAACGGTGCCGGATGTGCGGGATGCCGAACATGCCCGAGGAGAACCGGAACGGGGCACGACCCTGTCCTCCCGAGTTGCTCTCGTTCAGCAGGTGGCCAGCCGCACGCGCCCAGTACATGTGTTTGATTGTCGGCATACAAAAGAGGTCCGACGAGAAACGGAACGGCGCACGGCCACGCCCGCCCGAGTTGGTCTCATCCAGCAGGTGCGGGATCAGCCGGCCCCAGTAGACGTTGTTCTGGACCTTGTCCGATTTCCGGAGGAGGTCGAGATCGTCGCCCATGTACCGGTTCGCGTTCTCGACCGCGATCTCAAGGGGCCCGCCTGCGTCCACCGTCTTCATCGCAGCGCGCGCAGCGCCCATGGGGTTGAAGGGTGCTCGGACCACGACCAGCGCATTGCCGTCCTTGATCATCGGCGCGTAGACTGCAGCCTCGGCCGCATCGACCCTGGCGGCTGCCATCCGCGCGTCGACATCCCCGCCACCGGAGATGACCTCGAACATCTCGTCCGGGAAATTCTGCTCCCCCAGCGCTGTCGCGACCGCGTTTGCCGCGGACTCATTGCTGTAGATCCGGGTAATCACTGTATCGGTCATGTCTGTTCCTCCAGTCGCTATTGCACCGAGTTCGGGGGCCCAAGCCTGTCAGTTCCTATCCAAAAGCTAGGCCCGAGAAAGAGTATGTCGAGCAGCCGCCTTCCGGCGGATCAGCGGGATCAGCACGATCAGGGCCGCTACCAGCATCAGCGCCTCGAAGGCGAAGACGGGCATGTAGGCGTCCGCCGGTGCGAGTGTTGCCCTGTCGGACGTGGCGAGGATCATGTCGCGGATCACGCCGCCCACCGCCACCGCGATCCCTGCAGCAGTCGCTTGGACAGCACCCCATGACCCGAGCGCGAGCCCGATCTGGTCGCGGGGTGCTGCGCGCATGGTCGCCGTCAGCGTCCCATGGCTGAAGAGGCCCGCACCGAGCCCCACGGCCAGGGTCGCCCCGATGAACATCGCCGTGCTGCCATTCAACGCAGACGCCATAATCGTGAGGAAGGCGGGCACCCCGATCACCATGCCGAGCCCGGTGATCCGGGCAGGATCTCCGCCGCGTCCCAGCACCCGCGAAGCCACGGCAAACCCGATCAGCCCACCCAGCGCCATCACGGCGGTCAGCTTGGTGGTCTCGGCAACCGTCATGGCGAGCACCTGCCCGCCGTAAGGTTCCAGGATCACATCGGCCATGCCGAAGCCAGTGGTCCCGAGTGCGATCAGCACCAGCAGCCGCATGGCACCATCTGCACTGATGAACGACTGCCAACAGTCGTTGAATTTTGGTTTCGGTGCCTTGCTTGCCGCCCGTGCGCGGTCGCGGCCCTCCTGCTTCCACATGGCCACGACATTGAGCGCCACGGTCACCACAGCAGCACCCTGAATGACCTGGATCAGGCGACCTGGGGTGTAATTCTCCAACAGCGCACCAAAGACAAAGGCGCTGACAATCATGCCAACCAGCAACATGACATACATGAGGCCGACGACTTTGGGCTGGTCCTCCTCGGGCACGAGATCTGTCGCAAGCGCAAGACCCACGGTTTGCACCATGTGCACCCCGGCACCGACCAGGAGGAAGGCGAGCGCCGCCGAGCCATGGCCCAGCCAGATCGGTGCGTCCACCGACTCGCCATAGCCCGAGAGCACCAGCAGCGCAAAAGGCATCACAGCGAACCCGCCGAATTGAAGCAATGTGCCCTTCCATATGAACGGCACCCGGCGCCAGCCGAAGGCGGATTTGTGGGTATCGGAGCGGAACCCGATCAGCGCCCTGAACGGCGCGAAAACCAATGGAAGTGCGAGCATGATCCCGACGAGCGACGCAGGCACGTTCAGCTCGACGATCATGACGCGATTGAGGGTGCCGACGAGCAGCACCAATGCCATTCCAACAGTGACCTGGAACAGCGAAAGCCTCAGCAGGCGTAAAAGCGGGACGTCATCAGACGCGACATCAGCGAAGGGCAGATATCTCGGACCGATCCGAGACAGCCGTTCAAGAGCATAGCGCCTGTAGTCAAACATGTCCGCGCACCTGCAGCGATGATCTCAGCACCCCTCGGGGATGCACCCCGAAATGGTTAGGGTCGGCCGGGCAAGATTGCCCCCGGCCGATCCTTTGTTCGTCATATGGCTATTTTGGCGATGGTAGTCGTAGATCCGCCGCCTGAGCCAAGTCGTCCCGGTCCTCGATGACCGCCACGGCACGCTGACCGTCCGGCATCACCACAACGATGCGGTCGCCATCCGCCATGCGCTCGAACGAGGCAGGCTTGACAGGGTTCAGGTTGTGCTCGTCCAGCAGCATCGCCGTCTTGTCACCGCCGCCCATGGGCTCGCCCGACAGGAAGTCGGACACCCAGCTGGTGTGCGTCATGACAGCGACGTGGACCGCCATGGAGCCGACCGCGACGCTTGCCAGGAAGATCGGGACGCCCACGCTCGGTTTGACCACCAACCACAGTTTTGCATTATTCATGATCTGCCCCCTTTCATCCCAGCCAAGGCGTGGACGCTGCCACGAGGATATGCGCGAGCAGTGCAAGGCCGCCGAAGACACGCGTACCGTCAATCAGGTAGCTGTGGACCTCTTCAGCCTCTTCGAGAGTCAGGCCAGTTGGCCATACTTTATCAGGATCGTCGGACATATGTCTCCTCCAGGATCTCTCTTCCGGTCAGACGCTTTGGAGGGTGCTGAAATAATGCTCGGAGTTCCCGGGCGGGGCCACCGGGCAAAGACCCACCAAACTTACGCTACTCGACACTAGCGACAGACTGTCACAGTTTCTAGACAGTTACAATGTCAATTTAGAATTACATTCCGAGATACGGAACCGGGCTCGTATGGCGTTCAGTGCGCCTTCCGGCCTCTGGGCTCCTCGAGACCTAGTTGAGCAGATCAAGCGCCTGGACCGGGAAAAGCGAATCTTTGACGCCTCAACGTATGGTTAGGAAGGCCCACCAATAAGGAGGTGCCACTTACGGCCCCACAGCTTCGCCCGTGCGATCTGAGCCCCGCACCATCGGCCATGCCGTTATCGCCGGCGGGACGTCACTTGGTAATTGTAATAATATAACATCGCGTTATACGGCAGTGCGATGCGTCGTATCGAGTGAGTGGGCCATGAACGAAATTTGCACGGGCAGCTTCGAAGCAGCCCTTCAGGAGCAGACCCTATCCGGCATCCATCTGGCGGATTCCCCCAGCGATCTTGCGCGCATTCTAGACCCCGATGTCGCGATGGTTCTTTGGCACCGGGCAATGCCCGAGCATGTACATGGCTGGATCGATGGTCTCAGCCGTGCCGTGTTGCCCCACATCCGCGCCATCGTGCCAGTAGTCCGGATACCAGTGATCATCGCGGATGCGCTCGACCTGGCAGGCATGCCCGACTGCCCCGAGCGCACATTCCTGATCGAGGACATCGCGGAACTGGCGGCCCGATTCGCGACGCTCACGGAAGTGGCGCATGTGCGGCTGCGCCTGAGTGCGGTCGAAACTGATTCCTGCCGGAAGTTCCATGTCGATGCCGCGAAGGCTCGGTTCATCTGCACCTATCGCGGCCCGGGCTCGCAATACGGCTTCTCCCCGGATGGGTCAGAGCCGGACGAGATCTTTGAGTCCGATACCGGCGCGCCCATGGTGCTGCGCGGATTGGCTTGGCGCGAGGCCCGTGCCTCCGGACTTGTCCATCGCTCCCCACCGATAGAGGGCACCGGACAGACCCGTCTGGTTCTCATGCTCGACCCCATCGAGGACCCGGCGGCGGACGACTGATGGCCAGCAATCGTGGAACAACCAGCCTGAAGCGGCGATGGCGCAAGGGCGACAAGATGCGCGAGTTCGACCGCCTACCCGCGGAGCTCCGCGCCTGGCTGGCCAATGCCGCGCTGCCATGGCGGCCGGGATCGGCCCAGCGGACATTCGCTCGGGCGCTCGCGCGGACCCGTGACACGGCCTGCGCCCTGCGCGAGCTGGACCGCATC